>PBOU01000214.1 GCA_002724415.1 Planctomycetaceae bacterium | reverse complement strand
TGGTCGCCGAGGCGGTTGTCCGTCTGAGCCGTCGTGCACCGTTGGGAGCGACTCGATTGATCCCGGCGTTGGACGTTGCGGCGTTGTCGTTGACGGGAAAACGCCCCGGCACGGTGCTGTACATCGGCGACGGGATGAGCAGCGCGGAGTTGGTCGACACTGACGACATGAAGAAGATGCTGACGCGGTTCCGCAATCGCCATGTGCCGATTCACAGTTACGGGGTTGGGCCACGGCTCGACCTGCAGGTTCTGGGCGTGATGGCCCAGCAAACCGGGGGGACAGTGCTGGTGGATCGGGGCCGCAAGGCCGACGAGTCCGGAGTGGGCCGACGGATCGCCACGGCGATTCACGGACAAGTGATTTACCCGGTCAAGGTGACCGTGCCGGAAGGAATCACGCTGCTGCCCAGCCAGGCGTTGCCGTTGCGCGTGGATCGAGAAACCATCTACGTTGGCCGCGGCCAACTCGAGACCGGAACTGTCGTGTCGGGTTGGTCGTCGACGGTTGAGGGATCGGCCGACTTGCAATGGCGTGTTGGCGATCTGTCTGCGGAGTCGGGCAATGCGTTCCTGGCGACGTTGTTCCGGGGTGCCGAGTCGACCGACGGTTTTACCGTGGCACTGGCCGGTACGGAAATGTTGAAGACTGCCCGTCACGAGTTTGACACACAACTGGATGGCTTGCTCCGACAGGGGGAAAACGCTCTGCGAATCCGAAACTTCGAAGCGGCCGAGCGGATTGGCCTGTCGGTCCGAGGACTGGATCCGGACAACGTTCGTGCAGCGGCACTCCTGGGTGCCAATGAATCGGTACAAGCCCAGTCGGCCGGAAAGATTGGCGACACCACGCTGGCGGCGGTTCAGGATCAGCCAGCGGCTGCTCCGGCCGACACCCCGGGGACCGCTGAGGCGACCGACCCGATTCAGCAGGCCCAGGAGGCCATCCTGGTTCGGACACAGAAGCTCCAACTGCAAGTGGAACGCCTGCTCGAGGAATCTCGGACGCGGGCGGCAACCGAACCCCAGGCCGCTTTGACTCAGATCAAGCGAGGCCTGGGCACAGTGCGCGGCACGACTGACATTGATCCGGCCGTCCGCAACGAACTTCTCCGTCGTCTCTCCAATCTCAAGCGGTTTGTTGAGGTTTCCGAGGAGCATTTCGAAAGACAACGGCAGGAACGTCAGCAGTCGGTCGCGGCTCGCGAGAGCCAGTTGCGGATTGAGACTGACCTGGAACGTGATGATGAGCGGATGAAGCGATTGCTCAAGGAAGTCGCTCACCTGCTCTACGTCGAAGCTCCCCGGGGCAATCGCGACGCGTTTCCCGAAGCCGAGGACGTGGCACAGCGGGCCGTGGAATTGCGTCCCGGTGACGGTGCGGCGACGGCCGCGAGATTCTCGGCCGAGGCAGCCCACCAGTTGGATATGGCCTATCATCTCCGCAACCTGCGGGCTGACCGGTTCCTGGGTGTGCTGGAGCAGGTTGAGTTCTCACATGTGCCGTTTCCCGACGAGCCACCGATCCGTTATCCCGACGCGGCTGTCTGGCGGCGGCTGACGGAGGAACGCAAGAAGTGGGCCAGTGTCGATCTGCACAATTACAGCAAGGTCGAAGAGCGGATTGTCCGCGCACTGGACGACGAAACTGAGGTTGAGTTTGTCGACCTGCCGTTGCGGGACATCGTGGACTACCTCAAGCAGCAGCACAACATCCAGATCATCCTGGATGAGCAGGCGTTGCTTGACGAGGGCATTCAGCCGGATGAGCCGGTGAATATGTCGCTCTCGGGCATCTCGCTTCGCAGTGCCTTGAAGATCATCCTGGAGCCATTGGCTCTGACCTACGTCATCCAGGACGAGGTGATGCGGATCACCACCGAAACCAAGGCCGAGGAACTGATGAGCACCCGGGTGTATCCGGTCGCCGACCTGGTCATTCCGGTCACCACTCCGCAGGGTGGAGGTTCCGGTGCGATGGGTGGTGGCATGATGGGTGGCGGCGGCGGCGGCATGATGGGTGGCGGCGGCGGCGGCATGATGGGAGGCATGGGTGGCGGCATGGGAATGATGAGTGTGCCCCCACTGGCCCGGCCGAACCGGTTTGTCCTGAAACCTGCCAAGTTGGATCGAACGGTCGGTAAAAAAAAACGGGTGAGAGTCCGCTAGAGTCGGCCACCCGTGCGTCCCGGCCTTTGCAACCCAGCGGCAACGTGGTTTCGGGTGAGGCCGGGGCGGATCCGCGGCTGGAGAAGGAATCCGCGGGCGGTGGTCTGTTCGGGTCAGGGAGTGACCTGAAGATTGACCTGGAGTCCGGGACGCCCGAGCAGGTCTGGCGAAAATTCTTCGCCAAGAACCGTCCGTCCCCCACATCACTGACGACGATGGTGCTGCGGTTGCATCAGCAGCAGAAGCATCAGCATGTGATGGCGGCAATCAACGAGGCGTTGATCGCCGGCCAGTCTCAGCCATGGATGTATGATGTGCTGGCGATGTCGATGCAGATCACCGGGCGACCACAGCCGGAGATCGAACGGGTCTTGTTGTCGCGGGTGGATTTCACTGCGACGGATGTGCCGAACATGTTGTTTTCGGCCGCGTACCTTGTTCGGTTTGGCGCGACCAGGAGTGCGTTGACTCTTTACCGCCAAGCTTCACGGCTGGCGCCGACCCGGTCGGAACCGTATGCACTGGGGTTGAAGCTTGCCGAACGGCTGGGCGACGATGATGCGATTCAGTGGGCATCAACGGGGATCCTGACCTACACCTGGCCTTCAGACTACCGCCGACGTCACCAGTTGGCCCTGGATGTTGCGGCAGATACGGTGACCGCCTTGAAGAAGGTGGGGAAAAAGCAGCGGGCCGGCGAGTTGGAAGAGGCGGTGGCCTCGGCCCGCCAGCGTGATCTGGTGGTGGTGCTGTCGTGGAACGGTCCCGGGGAGCTGGATTTGCAGGTCGATGAGCCGTTGGGGACGGTGTGTCATTTCGATTCCCGACAAACTCGGTCCGGAGGTGTGTTGGTTCACGACGGATTTGGTCCCGTGCAGCGCAACTGCTACGAGGAATACGTCTGTGCATTTGCGGCCGCCGGCGAGTACCGGCTGTCGATCAAACATGTTGACGGCGACATTGTCGGCAAACGGGCAAAGTTGACGATTCGCCGATACGTCGGAACCAGGTATGAGCAGGCTCACGTCCACCCGGTTGTTTTTGATAGCCGCGACAAGGTGGTTCGGTTGAGCCTGCAAAAGGGACGTCGGGAGAAACTCTCTGATCCCCTGCCCCGAACCAGTCCGGAATTCGCCGCAGCGCGAGGTGGGCGTCGTGCCGGTCGGCGATTCCGTTTCGGACAACCCGAGCAGCAGCAAGGTTCCGGCCGTGGGAATGCCGATGGACGTGTCGGTTACACTCCGGTTGTGTCGATGTTGTCCGAGGGCGTGGCCAATACGACGTTGGCGGTTGTTTCCGGAGATCGTCGATATGTCCGTCTGACTGTTGACGCGTTGTTTTCGAGTATCATCGACGTGGCGACATTCAGTTTCCGGCGGTAGTTGGCTGCCTCTGCAAAGGCCCGGTACGGAACAATTACCGTCGGGTGGCCGGACGACGTGGGGCCGGTTCGAGGCCCGGGATGGTCATCGCGCGGGCCTGTTGGCTGGCGAGGTCGAAGGTGACGATGCGGTGGTTGTTCGTGTCGGCGATGAATAACGTCTGCCCCGCGACGGCGACTCCTGCCGGTTCGTGAAGTTGAAGAGGTTGCAGCGAGGTGCCACGACGGCCAGTCCCGGCCAGGGTCACACAACTGCGGGCGGCTGGATCGACGATCTTGATTTTGTGGTTGTACGTGTCGGCGATAAAGATCTTGCCCCCGGAGTAGGTCACCCCGATGGGGTGCTGCAGGCGGACTGCCGAAGCCTGGCCGTCCCGGTCACCGAAAGCAAAGAGGCTCTGGAACATCGGCAGTCCGGTGGTTCCGACAAGGGTTCCCACGCTGTTTCCTGGTGGCAAGGAGACCGTTCGCAATGAACTTCCCTCGCTGTCGACGACAAAAAGGACCTTGCCGTCGGTGGCCAGTCCACTTGGCTGAGCCAGGCAGCACTTGGTGAGACTCCCGTCTCGGACGTCCTCGACGCCGTTGCCAGCGTAGGGCGAGATCGAGTTGGATTGCAGGTTGAGTACGGCAATCTGGTGGGTGCCGGCCATGGCGATGTAGAGTCGCCCGTTGACCAGCGAGAGGTCCCAGGGATTGGACAGCGCGTAACGGGTGGGCGTGGAACTGCGTCCACGCAGCGAGGAGTAACTGGTCAACATTTTGCCCGTGCCGGCAATGGTGGTGACCTGCCCCGCTTCGAGATCGACCTTGCGAACCATGTGGTTCAGGTTGTCGGCCACGTAGAGCGTGTTCCCGTTGAGCACCATGCCCTGGGGGTCGTGAAAGCTGGCCTGGCTCAGTGAGCCATCCTGGCGGCCCGCCTGGCCGGATCCGATCACGGTGGCATTCTGGCCCGAGAGATCGGTGATGATCAGCCTGTGGTGTCCGCTGTCGGCAATGACGATTCGCTGGCCAGTGGCGTCGACAATGATCTTGCCGGGGAATCTCAGTGGCGTGCTGGGTTGCTTGTCGAGTTCAAGGTCCCAGCGGATTGGCTTCTCGTTGAGAGTGCCTTTTTGCTTGTGGATCCGCACCTGTCGAGCGATCGCCTTGTCGATCACGTCGAAAGGCGCCTCGCCCCGTCGCCACGCACAGACCTTTCCCTCGGGGTCGATCAGGTACATGGTTGGCCAGAAATTGATCTTGTACCGCCGCCAGATCGACTTGGAACTGTCGCTGATGACCGGATGCGTGATGTCGTATCGAAGTACAGCCCGGCGGAGGTTTTCAATGTCGCGTTCGGTGTTGAATTTCGGCGAGTGCACGCCGATGACGACCAACTGGTTGGGATACTTTTCCTCGAGCTTCTTGAGAGTGGGGAGGATGTGGATGCAGTTGATGCAGCAGTACGTCCAGAAATCCAGCAGCACGATTTTTCCGCGGAGGTCGCGAAGATCGATTGGCCTGGAGGTGTTGAGCCAGCCGGCCCCTCCGGAGAGTGGCGGGGCCGGATAGGGTTGCTGGGCGTGGGCTCCCTGTTTCGAAAAGGGACCCAGCACGATCGCAAGAATCAGCAGGATGGTCAGCGACACACGTTGTAGCACGTCTGCGGTCTCCAGGAGCGAATCCGAGGGCGGGCACGTCCCGGATTCTACCCAAGAGGAACCGAGGTTGAGAAGACAGGCTACCGTCTCCGGAGCAGTCCGGGGGTGACGTCGACATCGAGATCAGCGGTGTGGCCGGCATCGAGTCGTTCCCAGCCGAGTGCTCCCATGGCGGCATTGTCGGTGCAGAGTTCCGGCGGGGCGACCCACAAGTCGACGTGTTCTTGTTCACACAGTTCCGCGAGGGCGATGCGGAGCGATTGGTTGGCCGCGACTCCGCCCCCGACCAGGAGTTGTGAGTGTCCGGTTTGGTTGAGGGCTCGTCGGCAACGTTGGACCAGGCAGTCGATCACGGCAGCCTGGAATGAGGCGGCCAGGTTGGCGGTTCGATTGTCCGTCATTTCCGGCGGTGTTCGGCCAGTCCCGGGGACTCCGTGGACCTGGTAGCGGACTGCCGTCTTGAGCCCGCTGAAACTGAAGTCGAGTCCGGGTTCAGAGAGCAAGGGCCTGGGAAGGCGGATCGCGTCGGCGTCCCCTGCCCTGGCGGTCCGTTCGATATGCGGGCCGCCGGGGTACCCCAGTTCCAGGAGTTGGGCGACCTTGTCGAACGCCTCGCCGGCCGCATCATCGATCGTTGAACCCAGCAGTTCGGAATCGATTGGCCCACGGCAGTCATACAGGCTGGTGTGGCCACCGCTGACGACAAGCCCCACTGCCGGGTAGACGTCGCGTCCAGCGAACATCCGGCAGGCGTACAGGTGGGCTTCAATGTGGTGCACCGGGACCAGGGGCACGTCGTGAGCCAGGCAGATGGCCTTGGCTGCGGTGAGTCCGACCAGGAGGCTTCCCACGAGACCGGGCTGTGTGACCACCGCCACCGCAGTGATGTCCTGCAGTGTCACGCCAGCTTCGGCGAGAGCCCGTTCGAGGACAGGCAGGATATTGGACAGGTGGGCCCGTGAGGCGATCTCGGGAACAACGCCACCGAATTCGGCGTGGAGTTCGACCTGCGAGGCAACGATGTTGGAACGGATGGCCAGGCTGCGGTCAATCACCGCAGCAGCCGTCTCGTCACAACTCGATTCGATCGCCAGCAGGAGTTGGTCCGGTTCAGCGGTGGCGGGTTGCACGGTCGTGGTCACTAGCCGACGGGATCCGGGAGTCGGAACAGCGGCAGGCCGCGGATGCGTCCGGGAGCTGAGGCGGGGAGTCGTGGCCGCAGGCTCTGGCTGGAATCGTTTTTCGGTTGTTTCTTCTTGGCCTTGCCGGAGTCTTTCTTCTCGGCCGGCTTTTTGCTTTTCTTTTTGGCCGGGGCCTTTTTGTCAGCTTTTGTTTCGCCCGGTTTTTTCTTCTTCGGGGCGTCTTTCTTTTTCTTCGGGTCGTTTTTCACGTCCTTCTTGGGCGTGAGTTCGGTGTCCAGGTGTGCGATGGCCTTGGCGAGTTGCAGGTCGACAAAATCGCTTTTGGGCGGTCCGCCATCCTGAATCACATCGCGTTGACGTCGGTATTCCTGGTAGCGAATCATGTCGATTCGCGACATCTTGATCTCGAGCCCGTCATCGGGCATGACACCCCAGACGTCGGTGGGCTTGCTGTTGGGGAAGCGATGGATGTTTCGTCCGCTGGGACGGTGGTAACTGGCGGTGGTCAGTTTCAGGGCACTGGAACCGCCCTCGAGTTGGATCACGTTTTGCACGCTCCCCTTCCCCCAAGTTCTCTCACCAACGACGACCGCGCGTTTGTGGTCCTGGAGGCAGGCGCTGAGGATTTCGCTGGCCGACGCGCTGAAGTGGTTGACAAGAACAGCCATAGGGAAGCCTGTGTGGGTGCCGGGCTTGGTGGCGTTCCAGACCCGTTCACGAACGTTTCGTCCCTTGGTACTGACGATGCGGCCTTCTTCAACGAACATGTCGGAGATCCGCGTGGCCTGGCTGAGCAGTCCGCCGGGGTTGTAACGCAGGTCGATGATCAACGCCTTCATGCCCTTCTTTTTCAGTTGCTTCAGGGCGGCGTTGAGTTCGTCGGCGGTCCGACGTGCGAAGTGTGTGAGCCGGACGTAACCGATTTTCTTCTTGTCATCGAGCATGAAGTTCCACTCGTCGTTGTCGCCGAAGACGTCCCCCATGACGGTTGGCACCTGGACGATGGCTCGTGTGACGGTGATCTTGATCACTTCCTTGACTCCGGTGCGGCGGATTCCGATCGTGACGGGATCGCCGGCCTTGCCCTTCATCAACGAGATGGCGGTCTCAAGTTTCTTCCCCTTGGGGAACGAGGACGCCGGTTTGCCGTCGATCTCGACAATCTGGTCACCCGCCTTGATTCCCTTCTTGTAGGCGGGGCTGCCGGCCAGTGGGGTGGCGACGACCAGGTCGGGCCGGACCTGGATGCCGATTCCGCCGAACTGCTGGCTGACGCTTTGCTGGAACCGCGAGATCTGGTCAGGGCTGATGTAGTTGGAGTACTGGTCGAGTTCCTGGAGCATGCCGCGGATGGCGGCTTCGACGAGGCGGCGTCTGTCGATACCCTTGACGTAATTTCTCTCGATCTGCTCGAACGTCTCGGAGAACATTCGCATCAGCAGGAGGATTTCTTCCTCGCTGGGCTGTTCGTTTTGTGGCTTGGGGTCCTTGTCAGCGGCCAGGACCACCGACGAGGGGGTCAGCAACAGCGCCATCAGTACAGCGATCAGGCCGCTGGTTGCGAGGGAGCGGAACGTGGGGACCGGGGGATTGGCAGGCAACCGGTTCATACTGGTCTCCGAAAGGGCACTGGACTCGGCGTGAGTTTAGGCGAACCGTGAGGTTCGATCCACCGCAACCGGTTATGTAGGCGTTTCGGTGGGCGTGGCCAGAAGCTATCGGTCGATTTCACCCATGACCACATCGAGTGAGCCGACGATTGCGGGAATGTCTGCTAGGAGAAAGCCTTCCGAGAGTGGTGCGGTGACTGCCAGGTTGCAGAAGCAGGAGCTCTTGGCACGGGCCCGAAACGGTTCACTGCTGCCGTCGCCAACCAGGTAGAACCCCATTTGCCCTCGAGGGCATTCGGTTTCCAGGTAGCACTCGTCGTTGGGCAACTTCGTGGCCAGCTTGAAGGTGTCGCGGTAGGCCCCTTCGGCGGTGTCGTACTTGTCGATGGCCTGTCGCACGAGCCGGATCGCCTGGACCACCTCCATCATCCTCACGTAGAACCGGCACCAGTTGTCGCCGAGTACGGCTTCCGGCGGTGCCGCGTCGAATGGAGCCACGGGGATGTCGAATTCGAAGCCGTCGTACATGGACGTGTAGATGTCCTCACCGTCGCGACGGAGGTCCCAGTCGACCCCGCTGCCACGCAGGACCGGGCCGGTGCATCCAAAGCTCTTGGCCATCTCGGCCGACATCACGCCCAGGCCGGCTGTTCGCTTGATGAAGATCTGGTTTCGCGTGAGCAGCGTGTGGTATTCCTCGATCCTTGGTTCCAGCCAGTTGAGGAACTGGAGCACGGCGTCTGTCCACGAGACTGTCGTGTCGGGCGACTGCCCGGTCAGTGCGGCCAATCCGGGGGGCAGGTTGATCGATTTGGGCAGGTCGTGCGTGACTCCACCCGGGGTGATGTAGCTGTAGGTCAACCTCGCACCGCAGACCTCTTCGAAAAGGTCGAGGATGATTTCTCGTTCGCGGAAGGCCCAGAGGAACGGGCTGAATGTGCCGAGATCGAGGCCATAGGCGCCCATCCCCACCAGGTGGCTCGCGACGCGACCCAGTTCGGCGATCAGCACACGGACGACCTGGGCTTTCTCCGGAAGCTCGATGTCCAGCAGTTTCTCGACGGCCAGCGCGAGGCCGAGATTCATGTTCATCCCGGCCAGGTAGTCCATCCGGTCGGTGTAGGGGATCCATTGAGGCGTGGCCAGGTTTTCGCCGATCTTTTCTGCACAACGGTGCAGGTAGCCCAGGTGTGGTGTCACCTCGTGGACAATCTCGCCATCGGTCCGAAGCAGTAGCCTGAGCACACCGTGGGTGCTGGGATGCTGCGGTCCCATGTTGACGAGCATCTCGTCGGTTCGGACGTCGTATTCGACGATCCGTGGATCTTGTAACTCGGTCGTCATGCGGGTGTGCCTGTCCTGGAAGCGGCCGGAGTGTCCGGCTACTGGCCGCGGATTCCGTGGTATTCCAGTGGGAACTCGTAGTCCTTCCTCAGCGGGTGCCCCTCCCAGTCCTCGGGGCAGAGAATGCGTCGCAGGTTGGGATGCGAGGTGAAGCGAATCCCCACCAGGTCGTACGCCTCCCGTTCGTGCCAGTCGGCCGCGGCCCAAACTGCCGACACGCTGGGACACGCCGGGATGTCCCCGGGAACATCATCGGCCCAGCGAGGCAACAGAACCTTCAACGTGATGCGGTGCTTGTGTGTGAAACTGGAGAGATGGTAGACCACCTCGACGTGGGGGGCGTGGTCGAAGGTCTTGGCTTTTTTTGCATCGGGTTGGAGGTAATCGACACCGCAGAGGTTGTTGAGGTGGTCGAAAAGGAACCGTTCGTCGTCTCGAAGAAATTCGCAGACGGCGACGATCGACCCTGGAGCAATCTCGATCCAGGGATCGATCGATCCCATGTTCTCGCCCGTGATCGCGTCCTGGCCAAATGTCTCGACCAGCGCAGAGTGGATGTCTGGTGCACCTGTCATGCGGAATCTCCCGAGCCCGATGCCTCACCACCTCGTCCGATCTCGGCACTCCCGACGGCCCGGACCCAGTCCAGGTCACCGCGTTTCCAGACGTAGGCGAATCCGACCATCAGCACCCCGAAGAAAATCAGGATGTCGCAAAAACCGGTCAGCCCGAGTGTCTGGGCATTGGCAGCGGTGATCACCGTCTCGGCGCCACCGCCCGGGGCGGTGAGCAGGCGTTCGCTGAGCACTTCCCGGGCACTGCCGGTGAGTCCCTGGTCGGCCAGTTGCATCGCGTTGCCATAGACCAGTGCCCAGGGAAAGAAAAAGGCGATCTCGACATCGAAGATGATGAACAGCAGCGCCACGGTGTAGAACCTGAGATCAAACTGGATGTAGCTGGACCCGATGGTCGGTTCACCACACTCGTAGATCGAGTCCTTGGCCTCGCTGGGCAGCGAGGGCCGCAGAAAGCGACCGATCAGCAACGGCACCAGCAACATGCCGATGCCGGCCAAGACGAAGAGCAGGAAGTGGTTGAGTAGGTTTGTCATGGCATTGGGTCGCTTCGGTCAGGAACCGTCGTTGTCCGGACCGCTGTCGTGGGCGGTGTCGTGTGAACCGGTGGAGGTTGCCGAGACGGTTTCCTGCAATTCGGAGACGGGGCGTCGTCCGCTGAAGCCCGCGTCCAGTTCGTGCCACCAGCCGATCTGGTCTTCATCGAATTTCCAGCAGAGGTAGGCTTCGCGGTCGTCGACCAGTGTCCGGAAGTCGACCAGCCCGGTGAGCGGGTCCTTGAGTTCGGCGCCGAGGTCGGACAATTCGGCGACGAAGGTGTCGAGTGTTTCGATGTCGGCTTCGAGTTCACGCTCCATCGCCTCGACCTCGTCCCGGTACTCGCTGTGTTCGCTCCGGGTTCGCAATTCGTTGAGTCGTTCGCGACGGTCGTGCAGGTCGGAGAAGAGGGTCACGATGTCCTTGACGATCGCCCGCACCAGCGGGAGTCGCAGGTTGGCTTCCTCGAGGGAAAAGCATTTTGGTGGTTGGTCGGTCCGATCGTTCATGCTTTGGCCTCCTCGCCAGCGAATTCGAACGGGCTCGGTTCGCCCTTGACCCACACGGGTTCGTGAAGCACCTTGCTCTCGGCCACCGCGGTGGGGTTGAGCGTGGACTTGCCCCAGGCCGTTTCCAGGGGGAGCCGGGCGTAGTCGACAATGCATCCGTCGCGGCTGTAACAGGAGAGGTCGAAGTTGGACCCCATGAAGATGCAATCGACCGGACAGGGTTCCACGCACAGTGCGCAGAACATGCACTTGGTGTAGTCGATGGCAAACCCGTTGAGGCGGAAGCCCTTGCCGACGGGACTTTTCTCCTTGGAGATGTAGATGCAGTCGACCGGGCAGGCGGCAGCGCACTTGTCGCAGCCGATGCAGGTGGTGAGGTCGTAACGGTGAAAACCTCGATAGCGGGCTTTCACCGGCACCGGCACCTCCGGGTATTCGTAGACTTCGGTGAAGGTCCCGCGGTCGTAGGTCTTGAACATCGTGCGAGCGGTGGTTTTCATCCCCAAGGCGATCGTGATGATCGCCTGTCGCACGTCATGGAGCCAGCGTCGAAATCCTTGCATTCGGTCCAATCCGCTGCCGTGAACCGGGCTGATGTTGGTTCGGCCCGGGAGGGTGAAGTGTTGCGTTATAGTGTCGCCTGGTGGCGAGGCGAGGTGAATTATAGCGCGGTCCATCGGTGACGCAAGCCAAGCCTCTGTTGCGAGTGGCTGGTTAGGCGGCCAATCGCCCGGACACCTCGACCAGCGAGGCCAATTTCGCGGCGGCCGTGCCGTCATCGATCGCATTGGCGGCTCTCTCGGCAGCTGCGATGAGGCTGCCTCCGCTTTCGAACGCGAGCAGGGCCGCGGCCGTGTTGGCCACGACGATGTCGCGGGCGGCGCCGGGTTGTCCTCGCAAGACGTCGCGGATCAGCGCCGCGCTTTCCTCGGGTGAGTCGACGGTCAACGGTCCGACCTCGCAGGCGGTCAGTCCGAAGTCGGCTGCGGTCCACGAGTGTTCGGTGATTTCGCCCCTGGCGCCGTCGACCTCAAGGGCCAGTGTCGTTCCCCACAGTGCGACCTCGTCCAGTTCATTGTTTCCGCACACCACCAGTGCGCGTGGGCGGCCGAGGGTCTTCAGGGCACCGGCGAGCAACCGGGCGGCCCGGTCGCTGTTTCCGCCCAGGAGTTGGCATCCGGCGCCGGCGGGGTTGGTCAGTGGGCCGACGAGATTGAAGATGGTCCGCAGCCCCAGTTGCCGTCGTACTCCGGCGGCATGTTTCATGGCCGAATGGAACAGCGGGGCGAAGCAAAAACCGATCCCAACCTCGTCCAGGCACGCGGCCACCGCTTCCGGGGGAAGGTCGATAGTGACTCCCAGGGCCGAGAGGACGTCGGATGATCCACTGGAACTGGAGACGCCCCGGTTGCCGTGCTTGGCCACCGGGACTCCGCAGCCGGCCGCAACGAGAGCTGTGGCGGTGCTGATGTTGAATGTGTGGAGGCGGTCGCCCCCGGTTCCGCACGTGTCCAGCAGGCGGTCGTGTTGGCTGTGAATCCGACTGGCCCGCGAAGCCATGACGGAGGCGGCGCCGGCGAGATCATCAACGGATTCGCCCTTGGCGGCCAGGGCTGTCAGCAACGCCGCGAGGTCGATCGGGTCGGCCTCTCCGTCCATGATCGCAGCAAATGCGGACTCGACCGCCTCCCTGCTGGAATGGGAGCCGGCTATGGCGGCGGTGACGACTGGTTGGATGGATTCGTGCATGCGGTTGCTCCTGGAACGACAGTATAGCGTGGTATGTGATTCTCCCAGAAGGCAATTGACACTCGTAGAAATCCGCTCCTAGGATCAGGCAGGCTCGCTGGCACACGTCATGTGAGGCCATCGTGGGTGGTTGTCTCGAGTGGTTCGAGGGGGTGCGGCGTGGTGCAAAAACTGGTCATCGATGCGAATCCAGGGATCGGTGACGCGCTGGCAATCGTGCTGGCCATGCGGGATCCGGGTGTCGAGGTGCTCGGCCTGACAGCCACTGCCGGACGAGTGGCGGGGCCGGTGGCAACGCGGAACATCCAGGCGGTGATCGACGCGATCGACCCGTCTCGTCGGCCTCGTGTGGGAAGTAGCAACGCGATGGCTTCTCCGTTGGCGTCGGCGGAGTTGCTGGACGGATCCAATGGTCTTGGCGGATGGGATGTGCCGGTCGTCGAGCTTCACCAGCGGCACGAATCGGCCCGCCTGCTGGTGGAGATCGTGCGTGACCAGCCACACCAGGTCACACTGTTGACCCTGGGGCCGTTGACCAACGTCTCGTTGGCCTCAGAGATGGCATCGGATTTCTTCGACCTGCTGGGGGGGCTCGTGTGCCTGGGCGGCGCCGTCGGCGTGGGGGGCGACGTGTCGGCGGTTTCGGAATTCAACATCCTGGCGGGGGCCGAGAGCGCCCGTCGGGTGCTCTCGTGTGCCGTGACCAAGACGATGGTCCCGCTGGATGTCAGTCGCCGCCTTGTGATGAGTCCTGACCAGTACCGGCGGCTGCGCGAGCGGGTCGGCGGGCGGCTTGCGGACCTGTTGGACGGGCTGCTTCCGCACTGGTTCCGGATGCATCACGAGTCCCTGGGCATCGAGGGGGTGGTGATGCCGGCGGTAGCCGCTTTGGCGGCGGTCACTCAGTCCAGGCTGTTTGCCTGCGAGTCGATGCATGTCGATGTCGAGTTGACAGGGAACCTGACCCGGGGGATGACGGTGATGGATCGCCGTGGTGAGTCACGGTCGCTGGCCAATGTTGACGTGTGCACCGAAATTGATGTGCAGGGTGTGATCGATTACACGTCGCGGTTGCTGG
>PBOU01000213.1 GCA_002724415.1 Planctomycetaceae bacterium | reverse complement strand
TAGGCGGCGTGGGAATCTTTGGTTGCGGAATTTGTTCATTGGTTCTAGGTGGAATCCTTGCACTAGTTCTGAAGGACCCACAACCCCCAACCCAGATGCAGTAAGCGCAATCTGACCGTGGCATTGAACACGAAGTCTGCGCTCGCAAGGGCGTGCGCTCGCGAAGTGGTGTAGCCCTGCTGCTGGTTACAGTAATGCTGTCAGCCCCGCTAGGGGGCTGCATATTCCCTGAGGAAGATTCGAGTGCTGATGCCTCTAGTTTGAGTGTTTTGCCCGAAGTTCTGGAGGCTGGTATATTCCAACCCATTGAATTGAGTTCAAAGGCTGCTATCTCTGTTTACATCCCTTATCTTGTAATTGATCCAGAGACCGGATATGTACAGAACTCAACAGTGGTCGATTTGTCTTCTGGGTCATCTACTACAATCGAGATGTTGGCTCCTCCAAGAATCGAGCATGTCCTGTTGCTAGTAGGTGAGCAAGGTCGTGAAAACTGGCCTGTCAGGAATGGGGACGAGTCATGGATGACTTGGTTCATGCGAGGGGGAGAATTGGCCAAAGATGGTAACGGAGTTGAGAGAATATCTTCTGAGAATAGTACTCTGGATACCATGAGTCACAGCATCGACAACGGTGGAAGGGTTTCTGTGAAGACTGTCACTACAATCAGAGAACAAACGGTAGGAATTGAGCAGGGCGGCGCGCACTCGAGTGGTCTCGTTCATGGACGGATTGTCTACGATAGGTTGTACGAGATCACAGACCCGACAGACACCCTCGACCCGGTTGACGGCAAGGCTGGCTACTTCGACAGGTGGGCCGGACAAGGGAACCCCGCCTACGAGGACGCTGCCCAGTACATCATCGGGGAGCTGGAAGGTTTCGGGCTGGAAGTCATAGCGCACAGGTACGAGTTCACTGACATCATGAACGCGCAGAACCCGGAGGCGTACAACATCTGCGCGTACAAGTGGGGCTCAGTCTACCCGGACGAGTGGATGGTCTTCGGGGCGCACTTCGACGTGGCGCCGCCTGCGAACGCGGTCCTCCTAGACCCGCATGTCGTCGGCTTCAGAACGTACGGGACCCGGAGTGGTTCGTATGACAATGGGGGTGGTTCATCCGCTGTCATGGAGGCTGCCAGGGCTCTCGCCGACTTCGATACCAGGCGGACGATGGTCTTCTGCCTCTGGTCAGGCGAGGAGGGGGGGAAGCGCGGCTCCGACTACTGGACGGAGTACTACGTGAAGGAGGACAACCCGCAGGTGACGGTCATGAATTACATCAACCTCGACATGGCTGGGGTGAACTGGCCTGGGGGAGGTGGGGCGCCGCACGGCGACCCGGACCCAGAGATCGACGAGGACGGCTACCCCAAGGACCGTGAGGTGTGGCCTCTGAGGGTCTACATCGGGCCCGGCCCGAACCACGACCAGATAGACCAGCCGGGCATGGTGGGCCTGTCGAACTGGATAGGGTCGGACGCCCTCGGGCTCGAGGAGCAGATGGGGACGCTGATTGGAACCAACTACTCCGCGGACACATGGAAGACGAACGTGTGGCTGGACATGGACCGCCCTGAGATCATCGTCTACGAGGACACTACGGCCAGGAGCGACCACGCCAGCTTCCAGGACAACCTGGGGACAGTCACCATCGGGTTCGGGGGGCTGGTCGACGGCTACTGGTGCTACCACCAGGTATGCGACACCCTGGAGGAGATGGAGGACTGGATGGACACCACCGGCAAGGACTACGGGGAGGAGAACACCGGCGTCGCCAACCTCGTGAACAGCCTAGACATGATCACGTGGTGGGCCATGATGACCTTCTTCCACTGTGACGAGGAGCCGGTATTCAACGCCCTTCAGTGACTCGTCATTCCCATTCTATCGGGAGGAGTATCTCGTTCCTTCGCATGAAGGGCAGAGTGGTTCCGGGGTTGTCGTAGACTGCGAGTATTGGGGAGCCAGTGGGGGACAGGCCCTCAGCCTCGGCCATCCTAGTCAGCTTCCCCATCAGCGCCCTGGCCTTGGAAGTGCGGGAGAAGCCGGAGAAGCGCAGGGCGGCCACGACGTAGCCATCGACCGGAGCCACCTCTATCTCCGTGTCGTTGGGCTTCGGCAGGTCCTCGAGGGCGTGCTCGGAGGGCATGATGAAGGCCATCATTGACCCCCTGTCGGTCTGCCACATGTGAACTGGGGCGGTCATGGCGATGCTCTGGCTCCTCTCGTTGCCGCCGAATATGTAGCCCGCTATCCTCCTGAACCCCCCGCTCGATCCGGTCCATCCCGTGCCAGGGGTGAGTACCCTCGCCTGGATCGAGCCGGGGTACCTCCTCACCTCGAACCGCTTGTACTCCCTGAGGACCTCGAACTCGGGCTCCTCGTAAGTCTCGGCCACGATATCACCTCAAAGTAGCCCGGGTAGGATTTCAATGTTGAACCATATCAGGCTCACGCAGATAATCATCCACACCCAGAAGACGCTGTCAGACCAGGCCTTGATCTTCTTGCCGTCCAAGGGGCCGAATGGCAGCATGTTGAACGTCCCTAGGACCGCGTTGCCCCACATCCAAGGAACTAGGATCATCGCGACTAGGGAGTTGCTCCCCATGCCTGCGAGCACCATGGAAAGGCCTAGCAGCCACAGCACAATATTCGACACGGGGCCGGCGAGTGCTATCTTCCCGAACTGGGGCTTGGTCGTGTTCCCGGCCACCATGACAGCCCCAGGCGCCATGAAGACGAGTCCCGTTAGAGCAGCTAGGAAAACCCCGAATCGGAGGCCACTAGGGTACGATCTGAACTCCGCCCAGCAGCCGTACTTGCGGGCCACGAACTTGTGGGCCAGCTCGTGTATGACGAAAGCGGGAGCTATTGCGATCGAGTAGAGTATGCCTCCCAGAATGAATTGCGCGGGATTGGCGATGGCCCCCAGTATGCTTCCTACTGACATGAATGCCAGAGCAATCGTGAATGCCAGGGTTGCCTGGAAGAGATGCTCTACCTCCGTCCTGGAGAAGTGCCAAATTGATCCTTTGTGGACCGGTATCCTCCTTGCCTGCGGCTCCTCGCCGAATACCTGGAAGAACGGCTTCCCTCCTGTCATGTTGACCTGTATCACCCTGACGTGGCTGCGTCTGCTGCCGTCGTCCCTAGCGCGGGAGTGGGACGGGGGCGCTCGCTCGCTGTCCATCCTGTCGAAGGGGTCGTCGTCGATCCTCCACGCTCGAGGATCCCTGTCTCCGGTCATGTCCGTGTCTCCTATGTGTCTCGTATGAAGGCTCGCAGGCCTCAGTCCTCTTCCAGCATGTCACCGACCTCGGAGAGCAGGTCGTCCCAGCTCGGTACGTCCTTCCTCTTGCCGCCGTCGATAAGCGAGAGGAGCTCCTCCATCTCGTCGGGGCCGAGCTTCGAGCCCCACCAGCTGGTCTTCTTCCTCCTGTCCCCTATCAGAGAGCCCCTCTCCTGGCGGCGCAGCCTCTCGAACAGGTCCTCTATCTCCTCCTGCGTCCGGGGGGAGACCTCGCCCTGGTGCTCTGAGATGAGCGTGACGTAGTGGAGCATGAGTTCCCCGTGCTCTGGGTCATCGATGTAGCTGGCCGGCGACGCCAGCATGGTGACCAGTTCCCTCGAGAGTCTGTCCGCCTTGGTGGTCGCCTGTCCAGAGAGCCTGTCCCTCGCCCTGGTGTGGGCCGAGATGCATGCCTTGCACCTCTCGGTGCCGGCTACGTCGGGCGCATCGCAGAAGAGGCAGCATATCGCGAACCCCATCTGCTCCATGGCCCTACGGGGCAGTGACATGCCCCTCCCTCCGCGTCCTCTGACATCAAACCTACTGAGCCACGGGCACTACGAGGGCGTTGCTGGGGTCGCGGTTGACCAATGGGGCCTCGAACGTGGATAGGGAGGGGAGGATGTGCACGGTGCATATGTTGCCGCAGGCGGGGGCCAGGTAGTCCTCGCCCGTGTCCGAGAAGATGAACCTCAGTCCGTGGCCGGCTGGCAGCAGGGCGTCTATGCCCTGGAACTCCATCATCATGGTGATCTGCTGGCCGGGCACGACGGTCTGCGGGTCATAGCCCCCGGCGTGGTATCGGACGTCCATGGTCGCGTGGCCTATCCTCATGCCCGTCTCGGCATCCTGCATCTCGATGAACCCCTGCCCTCCGTCGAAGGTGGGCACTGCTGACAGGTGCAGCGTCGGGAGGCCGGAGATGTGCAGGTCGCGGTCCTCGTTTATGGAGGGGCACTCGACGACGACGGTCTGCCCGCCGCCGACCACGGGTGCCCCGCCTCCTACGAACGCGCCGTCGTTAACGCAGTCGGCGAGTTCGAGGGTGAATGGCTCGCGGTCCTCCGGTGGCCACGTGTCCTCTACCCTCCACTGCCCGTCATTCCTCTGAATCTGGGCGTCTAGCGAGGGTTTCGGGCCCCTCTCCTGCAGGTAGTACTCGAACCACTCGAAGAGGTCCTGCCCCCAGTCCCACCTAGTCATGTTGTGAAGCGCCTCGTAGCCATACCCAGAGTCTACTCCGTCATGGCTGCTGACCTGGTCTGGGTAGTGGTGGCCCCACTGTCCTAGTATGCTCCTGACCTCGAAGCCGGCATCCACGTAGGCCTGGTACCAGTTCGTCCCCAACGGACCGCCGAACACCTGATGAGGGTCGACGTTCCAGTCCTGCATTCCCTGGACCCAGTAGATGCTGCCGTTCCAGTTCTGGAACGCCTTGTCGATGTGGCTCCTCTCGTCGTAGTAGTTGTCCATGTAGGGGTCCATCTCCCCGGCGACGTAGGTGACCGGGCCCGCGAAGAGCCCCTCTGCTATGTCGGGGCACACGTTGTCGAAGTCGTCCTCGTTGTAGTCTACCGTGCTCGAGAAGTAGTTCATGTGCATTATCTGGGACCTCGCCTCCGCGCTTCCGTTCTTGTACAGGAGGGGGTGTAGCGCCGTAGTGCCGGAGATCGGGACGATCGTCTTGAGGTGCTCGCTTCCTATGGCCGCGGCCTCCCACTGGGTGGCTCCCTCGTAGGACTTGCCGTACAGGCCGACGTTGCCGTTGCTCCACTCCTGGGTCCCGAGCCACTCGACGGCCGAGTGTATCCCCAGCCCCTCTCCGGCCCCCCTGTAGTCGAAGCAGCCGCTGCTCTCCTCGGTTCCGAAGACTGCGACCTGGGCGAAGGCGTAGCCGTGGGGGACGAAGTTCTCGAAGATGAACTCGCCGCGGCCCGCGCTCACCACGTTGGTCGGCGTCGACTCGTCTCCTGGCTGCCCATAGGAGAAGTAGGGCGAAACCACCGCTATCACTGGCACCTGGTCCCCCATCTGCGTGTTGTTGGGGAGCCAGTAGGATATGTGGACCTCGGAGGTGCTAGGCCCCGTCTCCCAGACAGACGAGGTGTCCACGGTGACCATCGCCTCCTGGACCTCCATCGCCTCGTACGGCCCGGGGCTCAGCACGAGGCTGTAGGTCCCAGACGTGTCCCACTGCAGTGTGTGCCTGTCCCATATGGACGGGTACTGGGTTTCTTCCGACTCCGGGCCCCCTGGCTCCTCGGGGGAGAAAATGCATCCGGACAGGGTGCATGCGAGCAGCAGCAGCGCCAAGGAGAGTGCCTCTGAGCGCCTGCCCATGAGTCTCGCGGCCAGTTTCCGTTTCAAAACCTGTGTATTGATGGAGGGGGCGGGTTTGGAACACGCATGGGTGCGTCCGACGGCCACGAGAGTCGATGGGCGATCCTGGGGGTGATGAGCCTCAGCCTGGTCATTGTCATGTTCAACAACGTGACACTGAACGTGGCTCTGCCCGAGCTCTCTGTTGACCTCGGTGCGGACAACACGGAGCTCCAGTGGATTGTTGACGCGTACGCCCTGATTTTCGGGGGCACTCTCCTGGTCATGGGGGCGCTGGGCGACCGCTTCGGCAGGAAGCCCGCTCTACAGGTCGGGCTCCTCATGATCGCCGCTGCCTCGGCGACGACCGCAGTGTACGCCGATGCGGCTGGGGAGGTAATCGCTGCGAGGGCGGTTATGGGGCTCGGTGCGGCTCTGGTGATGCCGGCGACCCTTTCCGTGGTCGTTGTGGTGTTCCCACCGGAGGAGAAGGCGAAGGCAGTGGGGATCTGGACCGCGATGGCAGGAGTGGGTGCGCCTATCGGCCTGTTGCTCGGTGGTTGGGCCGTCGAGAATTACGACTGGCAGATGGTCTTCTGGATCAATGTCCCGATAATCGCGCTGGCCCTCCTGCTCGGCTTATTCCTGGTCCCCAACTCCATGGATGAGCAGCGTCGCCCCCTCGACCCGGTCGGGGCGTTGCTGTCGGTGGGGGGGCTCGGGTCCATTCTCTATGCGATCATAGAGGCGCCGACCCACGGGTGGCTCAGCAGCGAGACCCTTGGAATCGCTGCACTGGGCGCCGCCCTCATGTTCGCTTTCGTGAGGTGGGAGAGGGGGGTGTCGCACCCGCTACTCCCGATGGGCCTGTTCAAGGACAGGGGATTCGCCATAGGGCTCATCGCGATCATGTTCGCGTTCTTCGTGATGTTCTCCTTCATGTTCACGCAGATGCTGCACTTCCAGCTCGTCCGTGACAAGACTGCTCTCGAGGCCGCCATCCGGTTCCTGCCACTGCCCCTGGGCCTGGGTCCCGTGGCCGCCAACAGCGACAGGATCGTAGAGAGGTTCGGCAGCAGGAACGTCGTCGCGACTGGCTTGCTGCTGGTTTCGCTGGGCATGGGGCTGTTCACGACTGTAGGCATCGGGACGGCGTACCCCGGAATCGGGGCGACCTTCCTGCTCCTCGGGATTGGCATGGGCCTGACGATGGCCCCCTCGACCACGCTGGTGATGGAGGCGGTGCCAGATGACAAGGCAGGGGTGGGCAGCGCGACCAACGACGCCAGCAGGGAGGTCGGTGGTGCTCTAGGCATCGCGATTGGCGGCAGCGTGCTGAACGAGTACTACCAGAGGAGCATGACAATCCCGGAGGGGCTCGAGCACCTCGGCACGGTGCCACTGGAGTCGTTTCCCGCGGCGATGCGCATAGGGAGCGAGATGCTGGCAGGTGGCAACATGGCCGGCCTGGAGCTTATCGAGGCCGCGAAGGCTTCGTTCGTCGAGGGGATGGTCGCCAGCGCGATGGTGGGCGGGGCCATCGCCCTAACGACGGCCGTTGTTGTGAAGCTGTACATGCCCGCCAAGGATTAGCCCCAATCCTAATGGAGGGAGGGGTTTCCTCTGCTCCATGGAGTGCATGGCTCCCGATTGCCTATCGGAGGCAAGTGAGGGGGAGACCTTCTGCTTGGATCACATGCACATGACCGGCGAGCTGGAGCAGCTTCCCTGCCCGAGGGGGTGCGGCCTGCTCTCCTACGAGAAGTTGGGCTTCTTGGAAAGCGAGGAGGGGCAGTTGCTGACCGCCGTGGCTGCTATTTTGTTGTCGTGTGGTGTGTGGTCGATGCTATGGTCGCCATTGCCCGGCTTGCTCCTCTTCATCTTGGGGGCAGTCGCGCTCGCTGGGGCAGCGGACCAGAAGGGAAAGAACCCCAAATTCAGGTACATTTGCAAGCCTGTACACGGCAAAAGCAAGGGCTGCGGGGGCGTCCTGCTCGATTACAAGTGGTTGGTGGGCGTGAGGAACAGCCTAGGCATCCCGGATGTCGGTGGGATGCTGATCAAGGAGCTCGACTCCGCATTGGATGCCGGCGAGAAGGAGTGCCCCGGCTGTGGTTCGGCGATGGCCAGAATCCCCCTCTCCTACGTGATGCCAGACAATAGTGGCGGCAATATTGGATTGGCTGTGATACTAGCGATGATACCAAACAAGAAGGAGTATCTGGAACTAGACGGGTGCAGGGACTGCGGGCTCATGTGGTTCGACGAAGGGGAGTTGCATAGCGTGACGGGCAGCGAGACCCTCGAGGGCGGGTTCGCAGGGCAAGCGGGGAAGAAGAGGACGGATGCTCGTTACAGAGGGGCCCGTGGCCGCGCCGTTGAAGTCAAGTCGGACCCCTCCTACTGCGCCACCGAGGGTTGCAGAAGGCTAGTATTCAGGAGCCTGGAACACTGCTACAAGCACAAATGAGGGTTGAAATGGATTATGAAGCGATAATATTCGGTTTGGCGGCGCTCCTGTTCTTTGGCTCGGACTTGGTAATGATGGTCCTATCCCTCAAGAACCTGAAAGACGGCAAGGCCAAGGCATCCTGGAGCTCGATGGGAGTAGTACGAAAGGGACTGGTTGTGGGTATGATCGTCGTGATGGTCGTGTTCGTCTACTGGTTGGCCACCGACACCATACTGGCCCCTTGATTGCGCTCAGCGCTTCAGCTCGGCCCTGAGAGCCCGAGGGATGTCGCTCTCGATGGTCATCCTCTCGCCGTTCGGGTGGTCGAAGGAGAGCGCGGACGCGTGGAGGCACAGCCTGTTGACGCTCGCCTTGCCCCATCCGTGCCTCGTGTCGCCCGCCACCGGGCATCCGAGAGCCGCCATGTGGAGCCTTATCTGCGCCCTGCGGCCAGTGTCTATCTTGATCCTGATGAGCGAGTGGGTGGAGCCGTGCTCCTCGATCTCCCAGTGGGTTATCGCCTCCCGGCCTGCCCTCCTGCCCTCGTCGACGAGTCTTACCCGCATGTCGCGGGTCTCCTGTATCCTCGCAGTCTCCGTCCCCGAGTCCTCGTCCGGCCTGCCGTGGACCACCGCGTGGTACACCCTCTCCACCGAGCGCCTCTTGAACTGTGACTGCAGCATGTCCCGGGTCTCGGGGCTGCGTGCTAGTATGAGGCACCCGGAGGTCTCCCTGTCGAGCCTGTGGACGAGGATAGCCCTCGTCCTGCCGTTCTCCCACGCCCACTTGGCAACCCTGTCGAACATGGTGTCGGCCTCGCCCCTGTCAGTGGCCACGGAGAGCAGTCCCTGCGGCTTGTCGACGACTATCACCTCGGAGTCCGAGTAGAGGACCCGGGGCTCGGGTATCCCCGGCTTGGGCGTTGTGGGCCTGTCGCCGTCCTCCCTGGAGAGGACCGTGACCGTCGAGCCGGGGGCTACCCTCTGACGGGGGTGCTCGGCCCTCTCGCCATCCACCCTGACCCTGCCATGGGAAATCATCCGGCGTAGGGAGTTCCTCTTGGCGTCAGGGTGCATCGAGGAGAGCGCGTCAATCAGGAGGGCCTCCTGGTCGACGGTGATCGATGGATCAGTCATCTTTCCACCACTCCCCCGGTTCGTCTTCATCGTTTTCCTGGTCGAAGGCGGCGGCCTCCTCTTCTTCGGATATCCGGCCGTCGCCGTCTGTGTCCAGGACCACTGCCTTTCCGAGCTTCTTCCTCCTGTACGCATTGATAGCGACCAACGCAATGACTACCGCGAAGAGGAATACGAACCCCATCGCCTCGGCCTCGAGGCGAGAGAAACCGAGGCCCATCAGGATCTGCACGGCTATCTCGAATAGCACGTGAAAGGCAATCCAGAACAATACTTCGAGGATGATTTCGAAGCAGACGTCCTCGACCATTTCACTCCCACCATCTTACCCTGTTGTAGGTGCCCGAGCCCCTGCGTGCCATGGGATAAGGCCGGGGTTTGCGGATTTGGTCTTGTGGGAGGAATCAGTGGCCTCGCGATGTCACGTATTCGACGGCGTTCCTGAATATCGCCATGCCCTCGCCCTCGCCGTGCTCGATGTC
>PBOU01000212.1 GCA_002724415.1 Planctomycetaceae bacterium | reverse complement strand
TCCAGCGTCACCGGTGGGGGCCTGGGCACGATCAACCTGCCGGGAGTCGAGACGGTCAACATCGACGCCGCGACCGGCGACGTGACGGCCAACGGCACAACCGGTGACGACACGATCACCTACGCACCCACCGGTGCCAATGCGGGCACGATCACCGAGGCCGGCCTCAACACCACGACCAACCTCTCCAACGTCGGTGACCTGACCATCGACGCCGCCACCGGCAGCGACATGGTCACCTTACAGGGCAATGTGTCAGCCAACACGATTGAGGTCATTCGAGCGGCCAACACGACCGTTGCCGTCGATGCACTTCAGGCGGCGGCAATTGTCTCGGCCAACACCGAGCAACTTGTCGTTTCAGGCGGACTGGCCGATGACACGATCGCTGTCTCCGGTAGTGGTGGCCCGGCATTGACTGTTGACGGTGGTGGAAACACCGGTGTGCTGTTCGGCTCTGGCGACACGCTCGCCATCACCAACACCGCTCCTGGAACGACCAGCGTGAATCCCGCTTCAACTCCCGATTCCGGATCAATCCAGACACCCGACACCGCGAACACGACCAGCTTTGTCGGAATTGAAATCGTCTCGCTCTCAGCATCAGCATCGACAGATGATCTTCTGATCTCGGGCACCGATGCGGACGACACCATCACGATCAGCAACAACATTGCCAACGTGAACGATCGAGCAGTTGTCTCGTTCTCTTCGTTCGACGAACTGACCGTTGTCGGCCTGGAAGGCAACGACACAATCAGGGTCAACGCAACCACCCTGGCAGGTGTGACCGGAATCCTTGTGGATGGCGATGGCCCGGGCGGCAACACCGGCCAGGACAGCCTGAACGTGGCTGGCAGCAGCGGAGCCGACGCCGTCAGCGTTGCTCCGACGAGTTCCGCCAGTGCTGCGGTGACCATCGCCGGAGTCACCACCACCGTTGTCCAGGGTGAATCGGTACTGATCGACGGCCTCGAAGGGAACGACACGCTGACGGTGACCACACCGACCGGTTCCACCACGACCAGCCTGACACCTGGCAGCACCGTGGACTCGGGTGACGTGCAGGTCGGCAGCCTGATCCCGCTCGGTTTCGAAAACCTCGGCGCCACTGGCTCACTGGAAATCGACGATGCGGACACCGCGACCGACGACACGCTCGTGTACCACGGCACCGCAAGTGACGACAGCTTCGGCATCTCGGCAACGGGAATTGTCACCCTCAACAGCCAGGTCACCGTCGACGTCGCCGGCGACATCGCCACGCTGACCCTCGATGGCCTCGATGGTGATGACACGTTTGCTGTCACTGCCGGTCACGGCATCGGCACGGTGAACCTCTCCGGCGGTGGCCCTTCCGCCTCGGATGTGGCCAACCTGGCCGGTGATGGCACCGCCGTTGAACCCACCCTCAGCACCCCTGCCAGCGTCACCGGTGGTGGCCTGGGCACGGTCAACCTGCCAGGAATCGAGACGGTCAACATCGACGCCGCGACCGGCGACGTGACGGCCAATGGCACAACTGGCGACAACGAGATCACTTACGCCCCGACGGGTGCCGATTCGGGCAGTATTACCGCAGGTGGACTCAACACCAGCTTCAACCTGAGCGGTGTCAACACCCTGGCAATCGATGCTGTCAGCGGTGACAACACCCTGACGGTCCTGGGAACAACCGCAAGCGACACCTTCACGATCAGTGACTCGGCTGTCCTGCACGATTCGCTCCAGGGAGCCGACTCGATCAGCAATGTCGGCGCACTGGCAGTTTCCGGTCGCGAAGGAGCCGACACGTTTGACGTCACTCCCGGCACGAGCGCCACGATCTTCATCGACGGCAACGATCCGATCGGGGGCACGCCCGGCGACACCCTCAACATCAACAGCGGCGGAGCCATCGTCACGTCCAACATCGGCCCGGAGAACGACGAGGGCAGTTTCGACGTGACCGGCACCGAAACCGTCAGCTACGACCACATCGAATCGATCGGGATCACCGGGCCGGGAACCGGCTCGGCCATCATCAGCGGAACCAATGGCGATGATGACATCACGGTTGTTGGCACCGGCGTGGACGATTTCACTGTCAGCGTCAATGCCCCGACCGCGGTGCAATACACGAACTTCACCTCGCTGGTCATCAACGCCATGTCCGGCGACGACGACATTGACGTCGACGTCAACGACCTGTCCATTGGCACCTTCACGGTCAACGGCGACCTGCCGACAACCAGCGGCGGCGACCTGCTGTCGGTCTCCGGCACCAACGCCAATTTCTCGCCCACCAGCGACGACCAGGGAACCATCACCGCCGATGCCCAGGCAATCGCCATCAACGGAATGGAACTGGTCTCCTTCGACGGTGAAACGGCCAACGGACTGCTGACGCTGACCAGTCCGTCCTCTGCAGACAACATCACCCTGTCACCGGGCACGACAATTGATTCCGGCGACATCCAGGTCGCCAGCCTGCTGGGATTGCACTTTGGGAACCTGGGATCAAGTGGCTCGGTGTCACTCGCCGATTCCGCTGGCACGCGAAGCGACTCCCTGACTGTCACCGGCACCACTGGCCACGACACGTGGACGCTGGCGGCCACCAATGGAACACTCACCCTGAATGGCCAGGTGCCCATTGCGACGCCAGGCATCACCACGGTGACCCTGTCCGACACCGATGGAAACGACTCGTTCGAAGTCCGTGCCCCCCAGCCCTACACAGCCATCATGTTCTCTGGCGGCCAGGGCGGTGACATCGCCACGGTGGTTGGCACGACGGCCGCCGACGTTGTTTCCGTGGACCTGGGCATTGGACACGTCGACATCGCCAGTACCGTGCAACTCCAGAACATCGAGTCACTCCACATCGACGGCAACGGTGGTGACGACACGATCGACCTTGATGGTGCCGGCCAGTCCAGTGACCTGGCCGACGTGCATGTTGTCGCAGCCGCGGCAAGCGGAAGTGACCTGAACGTCTTTGGCACAAGCGGCGAGGAAACATTCCACGTCACGCCGACATCCGATGGGGCAGGGGGCTTCCACGAAGCCGATAACGGCCCCTCGGCAACCTACATTGGTTTCGACGGTGGCGCAGTCACGTACCACGGTGGCCCTGGTGTCGACCAGTTGACGATTCACGGTGACGACGGCGAGGACACCCTGACCTCCACCGCGTCAGCCATCACGCTCAACGGCAGCGAGGCCATTTTCTCCGGAATGGAGAAACTCGAGATTCACTCGGCCGGTGGCGACGACAGCATCACGCTGGCTGTCACGGCTGATGTCACCAAGTACGTCGACGCGGGCGACGGTGACGACGTCGTCGACGCCTCCGCCGCCACCGATGGAACACTGATTGGCGGCGCCGGTGACGACACGCTGATCGGCACGCCGATCGCCGACCTGATCGACGGCGGCGACGGAAACGACAGCCTGGTTGGCCACGGCGGCGATGACATCATCATCGGCGGCACCGGCGACAACACGATCTCCGGAGGTGAAGGCGACGACGCAATCACCGCGGCGGACGGAAACAACGTGGTCGACGGAAACGCGGGTGACGACCGAATCACTGTCGGCGATGGGGTCAACACCATCAGTGGAAACGAGGACCACGATTACATCGTCGCCGGTGACGGTGGAAACCAGGTCCTGGGTGGCGATGGCGACGACTCGATCTTCACCGGTGCCGGCGATGACGCCATTGCAGGTGGATCTGGAAACGACAGCATCCTGTCCGGCGAGGGTGCCGACATCGTCGACGGCGATGAAGGCGACGACGTCGTCGACAGTGGGCCAGGGCACGACGTGGTCCACGGAAACGCAGGCGACGACACCCTGGCCACCGGCACGGGGAACGACGCGGTCCACGGTGACGAGGGCGCGGACCTCGTGTCGACCGGCGATGGATCCGACATTATCCACTGGCGTTTCCCTGACGGTGAGGACGTGTTGCAGGGCGGGGATGGCACAGACATTCTCGTCGCCGAGTTTGACACCGGTGACGACATCGTGGACGTGAAGTGCATCCAGGCAACGGGCGACGATTTCCTGCGAGTACAGATCGAATCCGGTGCTGGCATTCTCGACATTGCTGGAGTCGAGGACCTGAGCCTGGACTTGATCGAAGGAAACGACGAAATCGTCCTCAACGACTTGATCTCCACCGAGGTCGACCTTGTGCAAGTCGAACTGGGCACCGGAAACGATTCGGTCCACGTGGTCGGCGCCGACGGAAAAACATACTCGCTCTCGGCCTCTCTCGACGCACTGACAGCCGAGGTCCACGTTGACGGTCTCTCGGCGCCTCTGCAGATTTACCCCAACGACGGTGTCACCGGTGGCGAAACACTGGAAATCATTTCCGGAGAACGAGACGACAGCCTGACCGCTTCGGCCGATCTTGCCGGAGTCATCGCGGTACAACTCCGCGGAGCCGCCGGCAACGACACACTCTCTGGTGGTGATGACCTGGCCGGTGGGGACGGGGACGACCTGTTGCAGAACGCCTTCCCCGGCGCCAGCCTGGCGGGAGGCTCGGGCGAGGACACGTTTGTCGTCGGCTCGGGCAATGTCACGATCGACGGAGGTGACGATGAAGACACCGTCGTACTCAGGGGCACCGCCGGCAACGACGTGATCGACGTCATGCAACCCAGCAGCACCACGCTGCAGCACTCGACCGACGGCGTCTTTGGCGGAACCTTCACCTCAGAAACCGACACCCTGGTCAGTGGAACCGTCGAGGCCATCCGCGTCGAGGCCGGAGCGGGCACCGACATCATCCGGGTGACCCAGGGCGACTCGATCAGCGGCAGCTTGCGTGTTGACGTCGACGGCGGCGCACCCAACGCCAACGATCGCCTGAGCGTCGTCGATGCCGACAACGGCAACGTGGTCATCCACCGCATCAACGCAAACGAGACGTCCGGCTCGGTGAACGTCGGAGACCTGGCTCCGGTCTCCTACGAGGGAATCGAATCCCTGACCGTCACGCCGCTGGACAACCTGACCGCAGGAACCGGCACGGATGGTGCCGGACGCCTGGTCGTCTTCAAGAACGACTCCACCGAAAGCAACAATTCCCTGCCGAACGCGACTTACCTGGGCAGTGGCACGAACCTCAACCTCGACCCGACCATCGATCCGGGCGGATTCCTGGCGTTCGGAATCCCGGGTGACGAGGACTGGTACCAGTTCGTTCCGTCCGAAACCGGCACCCTGGACTTCCAGGTTTCCTTCGAACAGATCGGAACCCTGAACAACGGCAATGCGGGCCTCCCGGGCGACGGGAACCTCGACATCGAGGCCTTCGACGTCAACGGGGATGCCATTGGTTCCAGCACGACGGCAACCGACGACGAACGGCTGACCGTTCCGGTCGTCGAGGACGAGATCTACTACCTCCGCGTGGCCGCCGCGTCGGGAACCGACGCAATCAACGTCTACAGTTTCACCGCGGTCAACGATCCGGCTCCCGTACCGTTCCAGGTCGACCTGCAATCCTCCTCGGACTCGGGACGCCATGACAGCGACAACATCACCAACAACACCGCGGCCGTCCTGGACATCTACCTGGATGACGACCGGCTGGAAGAGTACGCGAACCTGGACCTCGTCGCCGACACCGACTTCTTCGTCGACGTGTTCAACAACGGTGTGCTACTTGGCGCCGCCACGTTCCAGGGCCCGTCGACCGGAACCGACAACAACAGCCGCTGGGAATTCGCCACGACCACAGGAGATCTGCAGGAAGGCCACAACAACTTCCTGACCGCGGCCGTCCGCATCCGTGACGCCGCCACCCCCCAGGTTGATGGACGGGGAGTTTTCTCGACACCCCTGCAGGTCACACTCGACACGATCGCACCTCCGATCAGCATCATCGGCCTGGCCGGTGACGGGTCCGACACGGGCGTCGAGGGTGTCACCGCAACCGTTGGTGACCGAATCACCTCCGACACCAGTGCATCCTTTGCCGGCACCAGCGAAGCCGATGCGATCATCAGGCTGTACGCCGACTCGACGTCCGACGATTCGATCGCGACCCCGGGCGAATTCGCCCTGGCAATGGCCTCGCCACTCGACGGAGACTACGTCTTCACCGATGCGTCATGGACGACCTCGTACGTCCGGGACCTGAACGACCCCACCTCCGCCAGCGGATTCGGCCTGGACGGTTTGCGTGAGATTGTCGTCACTGCCGAGGACATTGCCGGAAACGTCGGGACACCGGCCGCGTTGGACATCTTCGTCGACACACAGGGCCCCCAGGTCACCGCTGTTGAAATCAACAACGCTGGCAATGCCTACGACCTCTTTGACCCCAAGCCGTCGACCGACGGCCCGACACCGGCCGTCAACTCCCTGGTCATCAGTCTCCAGGATCTCGCCACCCGCAACGACGCCGACCCGGGCTTCCTGTACAACGCGTTGCAGGATGAAACCGCTGCTGATCCGGGCGCCTACACCCTGGTTGGGGACAACGTCGGCCCGATCGCCATCGCAAGCGTCTCCAGCAACTACGACACCGCCACCAACGGATCACCGGCCACCGGCAACATCACGTTGACCTTCAACACGCCGTTGCCCGACGATCGGTACTCCCTGGCAATCGCCGACCTGCTGGTTGACCCGGCCGGAAACTCGCTCAATGGCGAAAGCAACGCCAGCCAACCAGTCGGAAATCCGAGCCTCCCAACCGGGGACAGCCAGCCGGGCGGAGACTTCCTGGCCCGCTTCACCGTCGACAGTCGACCGGAGATCGCGACCGTCGGCCAATCCGGCATCCTGGTCGACGCCAACGGCAACTGGAACAGCGACCCGACAACCGGCGACTCGGTCAACCGCGATCTGAACTTCACGTTTGGGATTCAGACCGACGCAATCTTCACCGGCCAATTCAACGGATCCACGGCCACGGCCACCGACGGATTTGATCGACTCGGCGCCTACGGTCGGGTCAACGAGGAATTCCGCTGGGAACTGGACTTCGACAATGACGGGGTCTCGGACTATTCAGCCGTCAGCGGACTCCAGGTCGACGGGCTTCCCATCGCTGGCGATTTCAATCCGTCACACCCCGGCGATGAGATTGGCGTCTTTGATGGAAACACGTGGTTCCTCGACACCGAGGGGGACAACAACCTGGGTGGGTCCGGCGACCTGGTCCTCGCCAGCACCATGTCGGGTTTGCCGATTGTTGGTGATTTTGACGGCAACGGCACCGACGACCTGGCGGTTTACAGTCCCAGCTTGAACACCTTCACATTCGACTTGAACCTCGACGGAATCGGCGATGAAACGATCTCGTTCGGATTCCCCGGCGTGCTGGACCGACCATTCTCCGGCGACTTCAATCTCGACGGAATTGACGACATCGGACTGTCGGTTCCCAACCAGGGCGGCAATGCTCCATCCGACACACTGGAATGGTACCTCTTGATCAGCGACGACACGGCCACAGCCACACCACTCGCCGCACTCGATCACGCTTTCGCACCGATCCCATTGGGCAACGACCAGTTCGGCCAATACGGCAGCAACCTCTCCGTCCCAACGTTCGGCAACTTCGATCCCCCCGCCTCCACGACTCCGCCATCGGCCGCAAGTTCGACCTTTGATTCCAGTAGCGGGGAATTGTTGATCACGCTCACAACCGGTGCCGACATCCAAGTCGTTTCCCTTGAAGGCACTGTCCAGGTGCTGATCAACGGGCAGGTGGATTCCGACCTGGGAACGGTTCTTTCACGAAACGTCACGACCCTTGCCGTACAAGGAAGCCCGGAAGCCGACTCCATCGATTTGTCCGGCGTCACGTCGACAGCATTCGATCGTCTCCAGGCCCCAACAGTCTGGGCCGGAAACGGAAACGATTCGATCATCGGCTCGCAACTTGCCGACACGGTTTGGGCCGGAGCCGGAAGTGACGTTGTCACCACCGGTGACGGAAACGACTGGGTCAATGGCCAATCCGGAAGTGACGTCATCCATGGCGGTCCGGGGTCTGATCGAATCCTCGCCGGAGGTGGCCATGACGAGATCCATGGCAACGACGGAAATGACTTCATCCAGGGGAACTCAGGAAACGACGTTCTTGAGGGCGGACAGGGTGACGATCGATTGAATGGTTCCGGCGGAAACGACCATCTCATTGGAGCTGCTGGAAACGATCGGCTCCTTGGAGGCGGTGGCCGGGATGTCATCAACGGTGGAGCGGACAACGACTTCCTGAGCGGCCAGGGTGGTGCTGATCAACTCGATGGGGCAGCCGGTGCCGACCGTATCAAGGGCGGTATTGGAGACGACACTCTCGACGGGGGCGACGGAAGCGACCGGCTAATGGGTGAAGCCGGCAATGACGTCCTGCTCGGGGGTGATGGCAATGACATTCTCAGAGGGCAGGACGGCAACGATGCCATTTCCGGTGGCGCGGGTGACGACCTGGTCAATGGCGGTCGTGGATTTGACCGTGTCATCGAAATCGCGAACACCGACTTCCTCCTCACCGACACCACACTCACCGGCCTGGGAACAGACCAGTTGATTGGAATGGATGGAGCAACCCTGACCGGAGGCAACGGGGACAACACGTTGGACGCCCGCGGATTCAACGGTTCCGCGACATTGATCGGTCGCGGCGGAAACGACTGGCTCTACGGTGGAACCGGGGATGACGTACTGTCCGGCGATGCCGGGGATGACATCCTGGTGGCCGGACCGGGCAATGACCGTCTCCAGGGAGGCGCCGGAAACGATATCGCACTCGGAGGTGACGGTGACGACGTCCTCAAAGGGCAGGGCGGCTCATCCGACACCCTCGATGGAGGCTCCGGCAACGACATCTACTTCGGAACCGCTTCGGAAATCGACGAAGAATTCAGCCTGCTAGACGAGTGGATCGACAACTTCAGCTAACCGATTTCCCCGCCCAGTGTTGGCGAACCGTCGACACAATCGCGGACCTAATTTCGCCCGCGATTATTGCCTGCCGCTTCGTAGCCGACCGGCTCCAGGCTTCCCGTCGCCTCGATCGCCACGACGTCTTGCATCGCGATCGACGCGCCGTGCGCGTAACCGTCTCTCCACGCCTGGATCCGTTGTTGACCTCGGCGAGAGCGGAACGCACTTCCCGAATACCGACTGGGGACAGGGGGCACATCGCCCTCGCCGTAAATGGCAGCCCTGTAATAACCCGCTTTAAACCCGTCGGCAAAATGTTGTTCGTGGTCGACTCCCTTGAAGATTTCCGTGGAGTCTTTCCACGCTGCTGCTGCTGCGGTCCGCGTTTGGATCGACACGACCGAGTCGCCAATACTCTCGCGAACGTCACCGCAACCGGCACACAAACCAACCAGGAATCCACCGAGAATCAGGTTTTTCATCAACTCGAATCCTTTCGAGACGTTTCCGCAACCTGCCGTATCACCCACTCGAAGCACACAAGATGCGATGCCAGTTCGTGTCAAAACCGAGCAGGCAGCCTACACGACACCATCACCCCGGATCGCCACCGCTCACTTGCTGTCAAGCGATTCGGCAGCAACAGGCCGGATCACCTTCGCATCCTGCCTTTTTCTGGCGACGCACTGCAAAGCAACACCTGCCGCGCGGGCCGTTCCCGGATCCACATCGTGAATCACCGTCACAATCGCCGGAATGGCACGTTTGGCACTAGGACCGAACGCCCCCAGGGCCAATGCAGCCGATGCCCGTACATCACTGTCCTCGTCCTTGAGCACTTTGATAAGGACCGTGATGCAGCGTTCTCTCTGTACTTTCGTAGCGTTCTGCATCGAAAAGGCAGCCAGCATACGGACTCTCTTGTCCTCGGAAGCCGTCAGCTTGACCAACGATTCGGTCGCGGTCGCATGATTTCCATCGAACCTCAACATGGCCTCGGCCATATGCACCTTCGCCACCTCGCCTCGCAACAGCAGTTGCTGGCCCAACGCCTCCATTATATCGGCGTGGCCTTTTGCACGAGTTCCCAACGTGTACGCCGCCAACGCCGCTTCGAAGTCCGGTGCACTGGAAACCATTTGAACGAGTGTCGCACGAGCGGAAGAATCATCGGCATCCACAACCAACTTCATCCCTGCGTCTGCCACTTTTTCTTCCAGAGTGAGTGGAGGATTTTTTCCGCTCCGAACACCCGATCTTGCCTGCTTGGACGCCAGGACTGCATCGCCGGTTGCCACGGCCGGATCCTCCAGATCAAACACCTCCGATTTCCGCCCGGCCAATGCACTGGTGAGGCGATTCCACAACGGAGACCGTTTGACTCTCGGCTCGGATCTGCCACTGGATGTAACGCCCTTTCGAATTTTTGCCCAAGCAGCGCGACTTCTGGAGATAAATCCTGGCCCGGCATCGACCGTTTCCACGTCTTTGGATTCCGGAACTCGCGGGAGAAGCCCCCCCACCCGGGCTTTCACCCTGCCCAATACCCGCTGAGTTTTTGGCAAGACTGTCCCATCTGCAACAGGAGCAACATCCTCCAGTT
>PBOU01000211.1 GCA_002724415.1 Planctomycetaceae bacterium | reverse complement strand
GGCGGCCAACCAGATCATTTCAGTCCTTTCCGACCACAATCATCTTCTGAATGAAGCCTTCACGATCGAGACAGAGCAACCGATCAATTTTGCCGGGCTCGAGAAGCACACCAGGACCTTTTACTGGACGCTCACGACCGGTCGACAAGGGACGCTGTGGAACGTCAAAACCCGGGCCAAGGTTGGCGTGTTCGCCGGAGGAGTCCGGGTCGACTACCCGACGTTCACCAAGGATGCATCGCTGGTTTTTGTGTCGCTCCGCGATCAGGGGGGGAGTATCCAGGGATTCAACACCACTGACCTGAAAGCGGCGACCCCACTGATACCAATCAAAAACAGGATCGACCGAGGTTACTTTGTGGCCGAACCTCGACCGAAGGTGTTGCGACTCGTAGTCGATCAACCCGGAACCAATCATTTCAACATCTGGGATGCCGCCTCCGGAAAACTCATCGGACGGCAACTCAGCATCGCTAAAAATTCGATCATCGACAGTGTTCGAATGTCCGCGGACGACAAATACGTTATTGCCACTTTCCGAGACCTTTCCCTGGGCATTTGGAATGTCGAGGACGCGAAACTTGTCTTCCAGTCCAAGACCGCATCCCGGGTCAGCCTTTGGCCCGGCAAAAACACCCAGTACCTGTTATGCGGTCCGTTCGGTTCGGGCAATATCGCCCAATGGATCGATCTGTCCGCCGACGAAAAGAAACTCGAATCGTTGGATGTCGGCTTCAGAATAGAGGACGCAAGCGTCCACGCGGACACTCCTCTCGCGACGTTCATTGGAAGGACCGACACAACTCTTCGGGCCGTGGCGATTGACATGGCCAAGGGGACTTTGACAGCAGATTTTTCGCTCGAGGATTTCGCTGCCGCCAACGTACCGCTCGGCGCACAAATCGCGAGAAATGTGATTGCAACTGGCTTTCGCGGATACGTAGCGAACGAGGCGTGGTTGGGGGTCTTCAGGAACCCGGATGGGACCGCCGTCGAATGCCGAGATCTCTACACCGGAAAATCGGTGTCAACGTTTGATTTCTCCGCCAATCCGATCACCACGTTACTTCTTCCTCCCGATGGACTCCGCCTTATCACTGAACACGAGGACTTCTCTGTCCGCTCCTGGAGCATCATCAACACCCGTCCGCTCATCGAACCAATCCATCATCCGTTGCCTCCCGATATCACGATGAGCCGCGATGGTGAGCGCCTTTTCACAGTGACACTGGATGACTTGAAGCTCCGCTGCTGGAGTACTCGCACCGGAAAACCCATCCAGGAAGGCCACGCATTTTCCTCGTCCTTTATCCGGTCCATTGATTCACTCACCGATCCCAAATCGATGCTGCATCTGGAACAGACCGTTTTCGACAGCGGGTCGGGTAAGAAGTTACTCAACGGCAGGGCACGGGCATGGACGTTGGAATCCCGTCAACGCACTTTCCCAAGACTTAGTTTTCCAGGAAGAGTCTCCGGAGCTTCATTCAGTCCGGACGGCACGTTATTCGCCGCCCAGACGCTGAACAATCTGAATTCGGTAGCAAAGATTCTGAATTCGGACTCACTGGCTGAGGTCCGAGCGTTTCAGCTCCCTGGTTCTGGCACAAGCAGCCAGTTTTCCCCCGACGCGACCTCTATTGCGATCTCTTGTGCCGACGGGTCCGTAAGAACCTGGGATGTGGAGACGGGCGAACTCAAAACCACCATGGTTTTGGGTGAACCGGTCAGTCGCGCGAGGTACACACCGGACGGCAAGACAATTGTGGCCGCGACGAGTTCTGGCCAAATCCGAGCTTTCGACGCCGACACCGGATACGGGATACACGACGCCTGGGACCTGCAATCGGTCAACTTCGACCTGAACCACGACGGAACATTGGTCGCCACCGGCAACGCGGCCGGAGATCAGTTTCTGATCAACCTCACGTCCGGCAAAGTCACCCGCTTACTGCCCAGGGCACTCAACGCCATCAGCGGCATCTCCTTTAGCCCGGACGGTTCGGTGGTCGTGAGTGCGCCGTTCGGCGGACGCCTTCGAGCCTGGGACACCAAGACACTCGAGGTGGTCTTTGAAACTCCGGAGATCGATTACTTCACCGCAGCCGTTTTTCACCCTGACGGTGACGTGATCGCGGCCTGCGCCAGCCCGCAACCCAAACTCAAGTGGGGGAAAATTGAACTTTGGAACTGGAAGAAAAACTCCCAGATTTCAGAACCGTTGATGGCCAAAGGCCAATCTGACATGGGCCGGATCGTTTTTAGCCACAACGGCCGTCTGTTGGCATTTGGAAACTACCTGGGGGACATTTCGGTTTGGGAATACCCCACGGGGGCCAACCTGCTTTCCCGGTCATTGGGTTCCGGATCTAAGATTTCGTCTGTCGCATTCAGGCCGAACGATAAGCAACTCCTGGTCTCGGGTGCTGTTCCGCCCTCCACCACAGGAAAGGTCACCATGATCGACCTGCCACCGATGGACCAAAAGACGCCGGGTTGGTTGGCCGAGTTGGCCGAAACCGTTGCACAACGGCGCATAGACAAAAACGGAGAAACCCTGGTTGTGGACCGATCAGCCATGAAACAACTCCAGGCCAGGATCGAGGCGGACGATGCCGACGACCCGTACCGGCAATGGGGCCTCTGGTACCTTGCCGCCCCAGACAAGCGGACAGTCTCTCCCTGGAGCAACCAACCGGCCTCAGAACGCCTCGCGTCACTCCTCAAGCCGAAGAGCATGAGTAATTTGAACAAGGCGTTGGAGTTGGACCCAACCAACGGTTTTGCACACGCGATGATCGGCTACGTCAAAACCGTTTTCATGCCCGCCAGTAAACTGAAACCCCACGTCGTCATTCATTGGAAAGAAATGGCCCAATGGCATACCGAGCAGGCAATCGGCTTTGCCCCGACCAATCCGGACGTCTGGGCCTTGCGTGCGTTGGTGATGTATCACGGCATGCGACTCGATGAAATGGCGAAAGCGGTGGAAACGGCATTGAAACTGGACCCGGACAATCTCCTGGCTCATTACGCCCAAAGTTTCCTTCTAAACAGCAAGGGACAGGCCGATCTGGCCTTTGCATCCTTCCGCACGGCTTACGACAAACTCCCAGCCGCCCGCCCGCCCTACGATTGGCAAAACGGCCGACCGTTCCTTCCAGGGATACTCGATGCGGTCATGCAGCAAAGGGATCGGTCGCCCGTTTCGCTCGCGTCCGCAGGAAAAGTTCGTGCCGCCCAGAAGAGTGGTACTCCCCAAGACCGACGGCTTGAACTGGACTGGTTGACACGACTTGCCGTTGAGATTCACCCGCAGGATCCGGTTGTCTGGGAGACACGGTCCAATGCGTTGTTACTGGCCGGCCGCCCGACGGAAGCAATCCAGGCACTCAAACGGGCCAGCGATCTGGACCAGGACGGAAAGATCCCCCCTCTTCGCGTGGGTGAGTTGATCCGAAACGCAGCCAATCGGTTGGCCAGCCAAACTCAATTCGCTGCGGCGCACAAATTGCTTCTTGGGCCGGGGATCCCGAAACGTTCGCCCAAAGCAACACCTCAGCAGGTCGACCTGAGCAACCATTACAACCAAACACTGTTTGACAGCGTGTACCGCTCGAGAACTTCGGCGTCTGGACTCGGAGGACTCTGGCAAGAACTTCCCATCGGCTTGGTCAATCTCAACGGGATTGACTTCGATCTGAGAGGAGTCATCCGACTCGTCGGGGCGGATACGGCGAATAAGGACCTTTTGTCTGCACCGCCGACCCGGGTCGAAAACATCGTCGTCAACCAAAAAGCCGCCTGGATTCACGTTCTTCACAACTGCTCGGCAATCCCGAATATTCCCCACGGGAGACCACTCGGACGATACCTGTTGCATTTTCAAGATGGCACTTCGGCCTCGCTCCCGATCGAATACGGCAAGCATGTCGTCACGTGGGCGGGAAATCCGTTTGCCACTCCGACACACGCAATATTTGGATGGAAAGAGAGTGATTACAGCGCAACGAAAACACTGTCCCATTGCACTTGGGAGAATCCCAAACCAACACAGTTGATCAAGTCGATCACGTTCGAATCAGCCGGTGTTCGCGGCTCTCCCTTCCTGGTGGCAATTTCACTTGAATCCCCTGCCACTCCTCGAAAGGAACAGGACACGAAGTCCATTCTTCGTGAAGCACGACTGAAGGCCACCATGGTCAATGGTGCTACCGCAACCACCTTCGACCACGTCACCGCCTTATTGAAACAAGTCGGCCCCACGACCAAACTCACTCCGACACTGAAACTCCAACACGCCATCGTCAGTGCCGAAAACATGACGGCACGAGGGCTGCACGATGATGCCCTGAAGCACCTTGAAGGGGTCTCTTCCCGGGACACCGGCTCCGAAAACACACTGTTGAAACTTCGAGCGAGGATCCACCAGGCAAACGGCGAAATGCAGACTGCCTCGCAGGTTTTCGGGTTGTCAGTCGCGAAGGAAGACTACCGTGTTGGCAAACCGGTCGGACTGGACCACCAGTTGACCCAGAGGCTTTTCAAACGGCACATAGCCACTAAAGGAAAACGGATTGCTCGCGAATTCGTTCTCCGGTCGCAGATCCCTCCGCGTCAACCTGGGACCTCGCGGTCAATGATTGATCTCACCAAAAGTTATAACGCCGGCCTCCACGAGGCTTGGCAGAGAGGCGTGGCCGCTTCGGTCATAATGCCCCCCCTGTACCGCACGATGCGAACCGGTGTTCGCCATTTTCGTGGGATTCCGTTTGATATCCGGGGGGTGGTCAACCTGACGGGTGGCAACCGATTTGACATCGCGTTTCCGCCACGCGTGTCAAACATTGTCGTCGACGCGAAAGCAGATCAACTCCATTTTCTCAACGGAGGCTTCAGCGAAACGGTCACTGGAGCCCCGGTTGCCGTCTACCGTGTCGTCTATTCCGACGGAAAGGCTGTCAACTTTCCCGCGCGTTATCGCGTAGAACTCGGCGATTGTTGGCTTGCTCAAAATGACACAAACGTTCAAAACCTCGCATGGCGCGGTGAAGGCGCTGCGGCTTTCACCAGTAAAAAAGACACAGCCCTGTACCTGGCGACTTGGACCAATCCCAGGCCCGACGTCACCATCTCGCACATTGACTTCATAGCAACGCTCAAGCAAGTCAATCCTTACCTGGTGGCGATTACCGCCGAGAGATTCGAAGAATCGCTCACCGACGACGTGATCCCTGCCCGCGAACTTGCACGCCGTGCTGTCCACAAAGCGTCTCGACCAAACGCGTCCAAGGCGCTGCTGCAGTATGCAGTGAAACTGTCACAACGTGCGACGACGCTCGCGCCAGAGGATGCGGAAGTCTGGCGACTTCAGAGCGAAATGTACCTGGCCATGGGGCAGCCACAAGACGCCTCCGCCAGTAGCGAGCGGACGCTGAAGTTGGCCCCTGAGTCCGGGGAAGCTCTTTACACTCAGGAAAAGATCCTCGTCAAATTGGGCCAGACAGACGAGGCTCTCCGGATTCGCACACAGGCAAGGAAGATGACGTTGAAGGGACGGATCACGCCTCGAGACAAGTCGCTACCAGCACACTTTATTGACCTCACTTCGCACTACAACGCCGCCCTGAGCGAAAACCCGTACCTGGAACGCAGGCGAGTTCCTTTTTTTGACGACAAGTTGGACGGTTTGACCGACGGATTGGGAATCTACAACGGCGTATCCTTCGATGTCCGAGGCGTGATTGCATTACATGGAAGTCGCACACAACTTCGGGAGTATGTCGCTGTGCTCACCAATGGTGTCCGAGGTATCCCTGTCGAACAGACAGCCAAGACGGTTCACTTTTTGCACGGAACCAGCTGGGCAGGAAGAATCCCACACGGAACGACGATCGGGAAATACAATTTCCACTACAAAGATGGTTCAACCGAATTTACCGACATCCGTTACGGTGAACATGTCCTCGACTGGTGGCTCCGCGACAAACGGACAGCGACCAAGGCGAAACTGGCACATACCCAGCGCAGTATCCGCGATGCCGATCGTCAGCTTGGGTGTTACCAAATGAAGTGGACGAACCCAAAACCGGACATTCCGATTTCGCACATTGATTTCGAAACATACGGAACAGAAGCCGCCCCGTTTTTGCTCGGAATCACGCTCACTCCCGTTGCAGATCCTGAATCGAAGAAGTGACAAGCGACCGGCCGCCGAAATCCTAGCGTTTGGCCACACTTGCCAATCAGCGGCCCCCGTTCGACGTTTGCGGCCTGTAGAACCAGGCTTGGCCGCGAACAGTCACAGTGCGACGCACGGTGGTTGTGACATTCCCTTCCCGAGTTGTCTGTGGGGGATTCGTTCGCGTCACAAAAAACAACTCGTTCGACTGGACCCGACGTCGATCGACACCTGTCCCGACATTTTGCTCAAGCACATTGAGCCGCCCCGAGGGATCAACGGCTTCCACCACCGCGGTGTGATGGCCGCGGCTTTGCGTCGCGGTGACGGTTTCAAAACTCTCTTCAAAGCCACCACCGCCGGTATCCACTCGGACCCTGGTTTCCGTTTCAATCAACATGGAATAGTTTCGAAATTGAATGATGTCTCCGGGCTGCGCCTCTTGCCGAGAGACCCGCCGTCCCCAGACGTAGTCAGCAGTTGGTGTAATTCGCCCATAGTCGGAAGCGGAACTCGCCCCAGCATTCCGAAGTGCCTCGTCAGCCAGGTCAAAACATTCACCCGACCCAACCTGCGTGCCAACGCGCTGTCGGGCATAGGTCAGAACCGTTTGATTTGTTGTCATGGTCGATTTCTTCCTGCCCCCGCCGTAACGGAACCATTTCAAAATCAGTCTGCTGAAGAACTGACTCGGTCTTTCTGTGAAACCGGTCGGTCGGCCTGATCACCGTTTGGTTTTCGGTACTCAATGCGGACCGTTGTGTTTTTTCCACTTTGTCCACTTTTCACCTCGGAAAAACCGAAGGCCATTGCCGCCATCCAAGATTGGCGAGTCGCACTCCCACGCGCCACGGTGTCTTTTCGCGGTTGGTCACGCGCCGATTTCGAACCCCTTGCGTTGCTCACGTTCGATAAACGAATTGGCCAGGCGGTCATCCCCAAATCGTTCCGTTTTCGGGTCGAAGACGACACGACGCTGCAGCCGCATCGCGATGTTTATCGCGTGGCAGACATTCAACATCCGGTGGTGAGACAGCATGTCTGAGGCTGGTGTGTTCCGCGACTTCACGCATTCCATGAAGTTCGTCATGTGATAACCCGGTTTTCCGTACTGATCGCCCTCGGTCGGATCGTCGATGTAAAGGCTGCCAAGCGAACCTGAGGGCAGGGGCTTGTTCTTCAAACCTTCTACCGGCGCCCCAACCAGTTTTCCCCGATTCACAAGAAACCGACTCTTGTTCCTGCCGGCGAACATGATCCCATTGGTAAATCCAAGTTCCTTGGCGGTGTCACGCACGTACATGACCACTCCGTCGCTGAAGGTGCACTTCACCTTGAAGCTGACTGCGCAATTGAATCGGTCTTCGGCGAGCGGCATTCCCTTCGGATCCAACGGCACCGGATGAACCACCTCCAACGGTTCAATCGAAATCGGCCCAATGTCATCGCCGAGTTTATTCAACGCCCACATTGCGATATCGACGTGATGGGCGCCCCAGTCGGTGAGTTTCCCACCGGAATATTCGTAGAACCACCGGTAATACCGATGTGCCCTTCCGAATGGGAAACCGGCCCCCCAGCCACTTTGATCACGGACGATCTTCTCGGCCCGGTAGTCCTTGTGTTGGCATTGCCCTTGCCACAGGTCCCAATTCAACGTTTTTGGAGGCGTCGCCCTGGGAAGCGGTTCACAATTCCTTGATCCCCCCAGGCAGATGTTCACCTCGGCCACGTCGCCAATTCTTTTTTCTCGGACCATCGCAGCGGCTGTCGCAAAACGCTTGGCGAACTCGGTCCGCTGTTGCGTGCCCACTTGCACAATTCGCCCCGTCTTTTTCTGCGTTTCCAGAATCTGTTGGCCTTCTCGAATGGTCAACGTCACTGGCTTTTCGCAATAAACGTCTTTTCCGGCAAGCATGGAATCAATCGCGATTTTTGAGTGCCAATGATCCACCGTGCCGATCACCACGACGTCGACATCCTTGTTGTCCAGGACGCGCCTGTAGTCCTCAAATGCGTCAATCACGAGCGGCCGCTTGGCCGTTCGGTGGTGATCAATAGCGACCTGGAGTGCTCGGCCGGCCTGCAACGAATCCACATCACAGACAGCAATGCACGGACCGTGCTTCAACGCCTGTTTGCCGTGGTAAGTGTGATACCGGATACCGGTTCCAACAAATGCAATCCCCGGTTGTTCATTGGGTGATTGAAATCCCGTCGCACGGATACCACCAACGGCATTTTCAAAGGATGCTCCGCCTGCGAGCAAGCAGCCAGCAGTTGCAGTTTGCAGAAACCTCCGGCGAGTCGTGCGTGAACGCATAATTCGTCTACCATCTAAACAGAATCTGGGAACCGTCGGTCGCCGAATCCGCCCCTGGCCGGTTGAAATTGGCCCGCAGGCCGTGCGATTGAAATTGTGCCACGCCAGGAACCAGTCTTCAACACGAGCCCACTTCACTCAACCATTGAGACCCAAAAGAGGCATAGACATGAAAATTGGCATCCTGGGAGGAACCGGCCGCATGGGGCTGGGACTTGCTCGTTCCTATTCCACTGCGGGCCACACCGTGATCCTGGGCAGCCGCAATCCAGTACAAGCCCACGACGCCGCAAACTCACTTCCAATCTCCGTCCACGGCGGTTCCCTGGCCGAGGCCGCTCGGGAAGGTGAATTGATCGTTCTGGCAGTCCCATTTGCCGCTGGAATTGACACCGTACTAGCAGTCCAGCAGCACCTGCCTGAAAAGATCATCATCGACATCACGAACCCGTTTGGAGCAGTTCCGGCTGGCCAGATCTCCGGGATCGAACACAATCGCGAAGCCGCTCCAACCGCCAAATGGGTGGCCGCTTACAAAACGACCTTTTGGAAGACCCTCGAATCTCCAACGAACCCGGGCGGGCACCCTCGGGACGTCTTCGTTTCTGCAGAGGATGCGGAGGCCCTCGCGACCGTGATGGACCTGATTGCTTCCACTGGATTTCGTGCCGTCGATTGCGGTGGGTTTGAGAATGCACGAACCCTGGACTTGATGGTCCCGCTGATGATTGAACTGGACTCCCGTTACAGGAAAGACGCCGGATCCTCCTGGAAATTCCTCGGGTGACCCCCATTTCCAATCGAAAGCCACCGCGATCAAGCGAATTGGAAATGAAGGGCAGGGCGGCTCAAGAGTGTTTACCCTTGAACGTTCCGCTTCAACAAGTCGGAAAGAGCGCCAGCCAGTTCCGGATACCGGAATTCGAACCCTTCATCCTGCAGTCGTTTCGGAACAACAAACCGACCATAGAGTGCCAGGTCTGGATCCGTTCGCAAAACCATTTTCGCGCCAATCCTCACCATCCACGCCGGTGTTGGCAATCCAATTGGCATTCGAACCGCTCGCCGAAGGATACGCATGAACTCAGACTGCGGAACCGGGGCGGGTGCCGACGTGATGTAAGCGCCGTGCATGGCTCCATCCAGCAAGGCTCGCTCAAACACCCGATTCAGATCATATTCATGAATCCAACTCATCCCCTGGGTTCCACTGCCAACCCGTCCACCTAGTCCCAGGCGGGCAAGTTTCGCCAGCGTGGCAAGAGCTCCACCGCCGGCCCCCCTGTCTCGTCCAAGGACAAAACTCGTCCTGAGTACAACTCCTCGCTGTGATGACAAGACGCTCGAAGCGAAAGCGTCTTCCCATGCGCGGCCCACCGTTGGTGCCAGTCCGTATCCAAACGGTGAATCTTCGGTGCACACGAGTTCCGGCGGATCCCCATATATATGGGCTGTCCCCATTTGAACCCAGACCGGGGGCGGCGACTCAATGCAGCGCAGAGCTTCACCCAACACTCGCGTCGACTCAATGCGGGAACGAAGAATTTCGTCCTGGTGGTCCGGCGATTTGATGCAGTCGACGCTCCGTCCCGCAAGGTTCACCAAGCCATCGGCCCCCTCCAGTTCCTGGCCCCACTCACCAAGAGAACGGGAGTCCCATCTCCGATGTCTCCATTTCCCTTTCCAGCGAGGGGAATTTCGGGACAGGATCACAACCGATGCGCCCAATTCGGCCAGGTAATGGGCAAGCGACACGCCCAGAAAACCACTCCCGCCAGCGATCACAATTTTCTTTGAATCAACTGATGTTGTCACCGATTCGTTTTCCATCACCAGGCATGTTGCGCACAGTTCCTCGGGAATTGTCCGTGGACTGACAGCCCGACAAACACCCGTTTCGTTGACGACTCGGTTTTCGAAAAGGAATCAACCGACGTGCTCAAGAAAACTCACCCTACCGATTGACACCCATTCGGCGAGATAAATGTTTCCGTCATTGTCGAAACACGCGTCGTGTGGATGAACGAACTTTCCGGGACGCCATTGGTCCGGATGACGCCTCATGGCGAGGTTGTTCGAGAGAACCTGTTTTAGCCACGCGGGATCGTGTCCAAGGTGGGCGATCACCTGGTTCCTTGAGTCCAGAAGCGTCACCCGAGCATGCAAGTCCGGCACCAGCATCACATCTCCGCGAAGGTCAATGTCTGCCGGGAACAGCATGTCATCCACAAAGCCCAGGTGCTTCCCTTCAGTTGAAAAGTATTGCAGACGTGCGTTGGCCCGATCGGCAACGACCAGAGCCGGTTTCCGCCCCTTCCGGTCATCCCACCACAATCCATGGGGAGTGCGTAATTGTCCGGGACCGTCGCCAGTTCCACCGAAATGGCCGATGACCCGTGCATCCTTGTCGTACCTGATGACATAGTCCGACCCGTAGCCGTCACCGACCCAGAACCCGCCATCGGGTGCAAACGCAATATTCGTTGGACTAAAAAGGTGCCCCTTTCCGTATTTACCGGGCGTCTTCACTTCAAACGGTTTGGCCGTTTGGTAGGGGGCGATTGGTGGAGCCGATTGTTTCCAGACAATTTCTCCCTTCAACGTGCTCTTGGCGATGTACCCCTTGTTGTCGCAGAGATAAAGAAACTCTTCGTTTCCTTCTCGCCGAATGTCCACCCCGTGACCGCCTCCGTGGAATTCTTGACCGAATGAGCGAACGAACTTGCCCTTCCGGTCGAACACAACCACGGCATCCTGTGGTTTGGCCGTCATTGTCCTGTGTTTGACATAAACCAATCCCGCGGCATCGACGGCGACACCATGCGTATCTTGCCAACGAATGTGCTTGGGTATCCGCATGCAGTCTTCGTGCACACGGTATCGATGGCCTTCCGGGCCAATGACCACAGGCTTGGCACCACTCTTGTCAGTCGCCCCCAGAACAGCCGGCGCAGTTCCGGCAAGGGCCAGTGAACCGGTTGTCTGAAAGAATTCCCGCCGTGACGTCT
>PBOU01000210.1 GCA_002724415.1 Planctomycetaceae bacterium | reverse complement strand
GTCGCCGGCGCAGCAGTAGTCGCCGGCGCAGCAGTAGTCGCCGGCGCAGCAGTAGTCGCCGGTGCAGCAGTGGTGGCCGGTGCGGCGGCGTCGTCGGACGACCCCCCGCACGCCGAGGCCACTAGAGCCAACGTGGTCACCGTGGCGACCACGACGAACCGTCGGATCTGCATGTTCAATCCCCGTTTCCGAACCAACCTCCGTCGGCCCGCTCCAACCCTTACCCAGTTGTGGGGGCGGGTCCAATTTCACCGGAGACCGAAGCGTCTCACCCCCCGGCGAGGCCTACTCAGCGACGGCGATCAGGGGGTGGTGGCAGGCAACGTGGTGGCCCTCGGAGACCTTGCGCATCTGCGGTTCCTGCTCGGCGCAGCGCTCGGAAGCCCGAGGACAGCGTGTCCTGAATCGGCACCCTGAGGGGGGGTCGATGGAGGACGGAACCTCGCCTACCAGATCCGACGACTCGTCAATGGCGGCCCCAGGATCCGGTTCAGGGATGGAGTCGAGGAGAAGCGACGTGTAGGGGTGCGCGGCGTTGGCGTAGAGGTCGTCGGGTTCCGCTACCTCGCAGAGCTTGCCCAGGTACATGACGGCCACCACGTCGCTCACGTTCTTGACGACGGCCAGGTCATGTGCGATGAAGACCAGGGTCAGTCCGTATTCGGCCTTCAGGTCACGAAGCAGGTTGAGGATCTGTGCCTGGACACTGACGTCGAGCGCACTGACCGGCTCATCGCAGATGAGAACCTGAGGGCCGAGGACCAGGCTCCGAGCAATGGAAATCCGTTGGCACTGGCCGCCTGAGAACTCGTGGGGCCTCTTGTCCCGGGCCACTTCCGGGTCGAGACCAACGGCGTGCAGCATCCGATCGACGATCTCGACCTGCTCGCTTTCATCGTGGGGGCCCCAGACCCGCAACGGTTCAGCAATGATCTCGGCCACCCGGCGACGCGGATTCAAGGAGCTAATTGGGTCCTGGAAGATCATCTGTAGTCCGGTCCGGTGAAACCTCAGCTGCTTCTCGGACAACTCGGTCAGTTCGATGCCGTCCAGAACCACCGACCCGCTCTTGGGCGGAGGAAGTTGGATGAGGGAACGGGCGACAGTCGACTTCCCGCAACCCGACTCACCGACGAGGCCGAGTGTCTCTCCGGCCTTGACGTCGAGGCTGATCCCACTCACTGCCTTCACGGTGTCCTTGCCGGCCGCCCGGAACTCGACCACCAGGTCCTCGACTCGAACCAGTGCCTCGCTGGCGGGACGAAGATGGGCCTTCCCTGATCCAGCCATCAGGCAGTCCCTCCACCCGGGAGATCTGTCGTCATTCCCGCACTCTGGTCAGCACCGAGGGGTTCGGCCACGGCAAGTGTCTGTGGCAACCGGTCGGAGAGGTTCCGTTCGAACGCCTCGCGGTTGGCATCAGACCCCACTGGATACCAGCAGGCCGCCTTGTGTCCTGAGGTGCCGATCGAAACCAGTGGCGGGTCCTCCTCGTGGCATCTCGGCTGCACATACGGGCAACGGAGACTGAACGCACACCCAGCTGGAAGGTGGGTGGCCACCGGTGGGCGGCCTGTGATCGCCGCCAGCGGCGTATGGCTTGGCTGGCTTGTTCGCGGAATCGAACGCATGAGCGCTTCGGTGTACGGGTGTTGGGTATTTTCGAAGATTTCGGCCGTCAGAGCCTGTTCCACGACCTTGCCTGCGTACATGACGAGGGTGTCGTCGGTTCGACCGGCAATGACCCCGAGGTCGTGGGTCACCATCACCATGGTCATGTTGCGCTGACGTTGCTCGCGGCTCAACAGGTTGAGAATCTGGTGCTGGACGGTCACGTCCAGGGCGGTGGTCGGCTCGTCGGCGAAGAGCAGCGACGGCTCGCAGGCCAGGGCGCTGGCGATGGAGACCCGCTGGCGCATCCCGCCACTGAGTTCGTGGGGCAACCGATCGATTCTGGATTCAGCTTCTGGAATCCGTACCTCGTTGAGAAGGTCGAGAGCGGTCTGCTTTGCTTCCCGGCGGTTGACGTTCTTGTGTTGCCTCAGGTGTTCGATGACCTGACGTCCGATCTTGACCATCGGGTTCAGCGAGGTCATGGGGTCCTGGAAGATCATGGCGATCTCTGTTCCCCACAGGCGTCGCATTTCCCGGCGGGACAGAGCGAGGAGGTCGCGGCCGTCGAAGAAGGCCGATCCGCTGGTCTTGACGTTGGAACCTAGGTTGAGACACATGATCGACCGGGCGAGAACCGTCTTGCCTGAACCGCTCTCCCCGACGATGCCCAGGGAACGTCCGCGCTCGAGGCTGAAACTGACCCCGCGCACGGCCTGCAATTCGCCGATCGGTAGGAAGAAACTCGTATGGAGGTCCTCTACGCGAAGGATCTCCGATCCCCCCACCAACTCAGACGGTGTCGAGGGGTCTGCGGGTTGTTCTGAAACGGCCATCAGAGCAGTTCCATTTCAAATTGCGGCGGACCGGGCGGCTGCTTGTTTCCGAACCCAGTCGGCAAGATTGTTGAACGAGTAGACCGTCAGGAACAGCGTCGCGGCAGGCCACACGGCAGGCCAGATGTTGATCAGGAGGTCCTGACGGGCCTGGTTGATCATCCCTCCCCAGGAGGCTGTTGGAATCTCCACCCCGAGACCGAGAAAGGACAGCGTCGACTCGAGAATGATCAGAACCGGGAGGCCGACCAACGAGTAGGCGAGCATCGCGGGCAACACGTTGGGGAAAATTTCCCGAACCAGGATCTGTCTCCTGCTGGTGCCGATGGCCCTTGCCGCGGTGACAAAGTCCTGTCCGCTGACTGAGAGGGCGGTGGCGCGGGCAATCCGTGTGTACGAGGGCCAGACGAAGATGGAACCGACCAGGACCAGGACCAGGAGGTTTCGCATTCCAAGCATCGTCGTGACGAACACCAGACCGATGAGCGCCGGGAACGACAGCCAGGTGTCTACGAGGGCCATCAGAAAGGTCTCAAGGGGTCCCCGGAAATAGCCGGCGATCGAACCGAGTGTGCCGCCGATAATGATTCCCACTGCCACCAGTGAGAAGGCGAAGATGAGCGAGACTCTGGCCCCGTAGATCAGCCGGGCGAGGATGTCGCGGCTGACGTTGTCGGTGCCCAACCAGTGGCTGGCCGTCGGGCCCTCGTTGGTCTTGCCGTCGCCGAAGACGAAACCCTGGTAGTTGGGATCAGCTAGGCCGGGGATTAGGTCGGCCAGTGCTGCGGCGAGGACTACCAGGACCAGCCATAGGAGGCAGATCTTGGTCAGCCACGGCATTTGCCCCACCGCACCTTGGAACGACCTGGCCATTGACTTCGTCCGGGCCCTCCCACCAGGCCGTAGCCGACCACTAGACGCCTCAACTGGGGCCCCAGACGCCTGGCCGGACGGCCGGACCGATGGCTCGGACATCTAGTTCGCCCTCCGTATCCGGGGGTCGACGACCATGTAGACGAGGTCGGTAGCCGTGTTGATAATCACGTAGAAGACGGTGATGAGGACTGTGATGGCTTGGACCATCATGAAGTCACGCTGTTGGATCGCCGAAAAGAGGCGCTTTCCGAGGCCCGGAATGGCGAACAGGTACTCGATGACGAGCGAACCGCCGATCAAGAATCCGATGTTCAGGCCGACCACCGTGACGAGCGTGAGGAGGCTCGGTCGGAGACCGTGCCGAAAGAGAACAAACCGATCGGTCAGCCCCTTCGCCCGCGCTGAAAGGATGTAGTTCTCCTTCAGGGTGGCGATCATGTCGGATCGAAGGACCCGCGTATACACGGCGATCTCTGTGACAGCCAGCGACAGCGCCGGGAGGAACACGCTCTTGAGGTTGGGTCCGAGGCCGTCGCTGAGCCTGTTCCATCCGACGGCGGGAAACCATTGGAGTCTCAGAGCGAACACGTAGATGAGGATCAGCCCGGTGACGAACACGGGAAGACTGAGTCCGGCCTGGGCAAACCCGCTGACCAGGCGGTCCGATCTCCGCCCCTCCCGATAGCCGGTGAACGCCCCCAGGGGAACCGCGATCAGGAGTGAGAAGCCAACGGCAACGGCCATTATCTCGAGGGTGATCGGCAACCGGTGGGTGATCTCATCGGTCACCGGCTGTCCGGTAACGAGGGAGCGGCCGAGGTCTCCCTGCACTGCGTCGCCCAGCCACCGTCCGTAGCGGATGACCATCGGGTCGTTCAGACCCCATTCCTCCCGGATCTGTTCGACAAACTCCCGATCCTGCTGGGCATCGATCGGGATCAGCGCGTTGACGGGGTCGCCAGGTAGGACGTTGACGCCGACGAAGGTGACGAAGGAGACCACGAGGACCGTCACGACGAGGCGCGTCAGGCGGCTCGCGATCATCTTCGACATCTATCTCCTCGCCTTCCCTATGGCTACCCCCATAGAAAAGAGTGCGGCGGGGGCCGTGCCCTAACGGCACGACCCCCGCTACACCTAATTACCAATCCGTGTTTGGTCGGATCTAGTTGTCAGTCCACCAAACCTGTTCCCACCTGCCAACGGCACTTGGGTGACCGATACCCAGCGTCCCGTCCGGCAGGACCCACGTGTCGAGCCCGGTGATCGCTTCATCAACCGCGATGACCGTTGCCGTACCGCCTGAGAACCAGTGCGGTACGTCACGGTTGGCGATGATTCCGATCTGCTCGTAGAGCGCCTTGCGTTCTGCGAAGTCGCTCGTCACTAGGGCATCTGCCAAGTAGCCCTGAATCTCCGCGTTGTCATAGTTGGAGAAGTTCAGGGGATTGGCCTGCCAGTTGTTGAAGGCCTGACCCATGGGGACCGACGGATCGGCTTCACTGCCGTAACGCCAGCAGTGGGCACCGTGGTCGCCCAGGAAGCCGTTGGCAAGTCCCAACGAGACGTTGATGTGCGTCTGCTGGTCGTTCCCCGTGTCGACGTCGACGTCGACGAGCCCGGTCGCTGTCCACAACTGGTCGAGAACCGACATCGCTGCAACGAGCGTCGGGTCCATCGGGCAGGCCAGATCGACATGGATCTTCTCCCCGACTGCCTTGCCGTCGGAACGGGACGGATCGTCCACGTACTCCTGGAGCAGGGCAACTCCAGCCTCGAAGTCGAAGTGCGGATACGCGTCGGCGACCGCCTGCGACCACCAGGGGCTGTCCTTCGAGAACATCTGTGTGACCGGTTCAGAAATCCCGGCTCCACCTAGTGCCTCGATGACCGCTTCCTGGTTGTTGGCCAAGGTGAGGCCACGTCGGACCCGAACGTCGTCATACGGCGGAACCTGCGCGTTGAAGTGTCCACCGCCGGCGTCGTTACCCTGGAACTCGTACAGGGTCACACCTTCCAGCGCGCGGGCATCACGCACCGTGGCCTGACGCCGCGACTCCATCGCCGAGGTCGTACCCGCAGCTAGCGCCGCTAGACGGGTCGTCTCGTCAGGGATGGGCCTGTAGACCATGCTGTCCAGGTACGGAAGCTGCTTGCCGTTGATCGACAGCCAGTAGTTCGGGTTGCGAACCAGAACCGTTTCGTTGTCGATGTCGCGGCTTTCCAGACTGAACGGACCGGTCCCGATCGGCATGGCGTTGAAGGCATCGGAATCTGCCGCCGCCTCCGGGTCGAACGGGTAGCCGATCGGAGCAGCGTTGAGGAACGACGGGAAGGCCACGTTGGTGGCTCCCAGCGTGTAGTCAGCCGTGAGGTCCCCCGTGGCTTCGACGCCAACCAGACCTGCGGTAGCAATCGCGCCGGCGCCCGAAGAACCACCCTGCTGGAACGGGAACATGTCCTCGAGCGTCTGGGCGGTAAGCGCCTTGCCGTTGTGGAAGGTCACCCCGGATCGCAGGGTCACCGTCCAGACAGTGAAGTCGTCGTTCGGGACGATCGACTCGGCGAGCCATGGCAGGTACTCACCCGACTTGGCTTGGCGCAACAGCGGATCGAATATCTGGCCCAGCATCGTGTAGCACGACGATGCGCACGCATCCTCCCACGGCCGCAGGCCAACGGCCTCGGCCTCAAGGCCGACGACTACCGTGCCGCCGTACTGCGGCCCGGCTTCCGGTACGACGAGGTTGCCTTCGCCGAGGCTGGAGCCGCCCGGGGCGTACTCGTAGACCACGTTGGCGTTGGACGTCGCAATGTC
>PBOU01000209.1 GCA_002724415.1 Planctomycetaceae bacterium | reverse complement strand
CTGGTGAAAAATTGGATCCCGCTGCCACCAGGCGATTGCGGGAATTCCCCCACGAGACGCCGCTGATGTCGTGCGTGGTCGATCCGACCGGTCGCTGGTGCTTTGCCGGTGGCCGCAGTCGCCGGGTTTATGTCACCGATCTCGACACGGGTGTGACCCGGTCGCTGGAGGATCACGAGAGTTGGGTGGTCACCGCGACACGTTGGAGTACCGCGGAAGTGCCGGTGAAATCGCCGGCGGCCGAATTGACGCCGCCTCCGCCACCTCAACCACGAGACACCGCGTCGGTGGAATCCGGTTCGCCGACGCCGGTCGTGATGCCAAACGAGAAATCGGTGGTGGTCACCGGTGACCTGGTGGGCCGGTTGATCTGCTGGGACACGCTGGGAGACGGGCCGGTGGTCCGCTGGAGCATCGAGACCGGCCACGGGACACTGAGGAGCGTTGCGGTCTCGGGAGACGGACAACTGGTGGCCACGGGTGGCGGAGATGGCGTGGTCCGTCTTTGGTCCCTGGACGACGGGAAGGCGGTTCGTGAATTGGTGGGGCACACCTGTCCGGTGTTCAGCACCGCCTTTCATCCCGATGGAGTGCACTTGCTCTCGGGTGATCGTGGCGACCAGAAGATCAAGCAGTGGGACTACAGGGCCGGCCGGGAAATCCGGGAGTTCGATGCGAAGGACCTGTCGAACTACAAGGGCGGGACGGACATCAATTACGGAGGGGTCCGCGACCTGGCTTTTTCTCCGGCGGGGGACGTGGTGTTCTGCTGCGGTCGAGACAGTTACGCCCGCCCGGCGATTGTCCTGCAGTTCGACTGGAAGACCGGTCAACAGGTCCGCAAGCAGGTGTCCACGTTCACCAACTCGATCTTTCATCACCTGGTGTTCCACCCGCAGGGTTTCTTCGTGACCGCGGGGGTGGGGGCCCAGACGGGTGAGATCTGGTTCTGGACGCCCGGTGAAGACGAGAAACTGGCCAGCGTCAAGGTGTCGGGGCCCGCCTACGGGATGGACCTGCACCCGGATGGTCGTCACATCATCGTTGCCCAGATGGGTGGTCCCCAGACCTACGGGGACCAGGGCCTGGTCGGGCTGTACGAGATGCCGCGGGTGTCACAGGCCCGGTAAGTGGTCGGGGCAGGGGGTCACTCGCCCCAGGCGTCTCGCAGAAACCTGAGCCAGTTTCCATTGAGGATCGCTGCGGTGGCTTCGGCCGAGTATCCACGTTTGTCGAGTATTTCGGTGAACCTCTGCAGATCCGCGATGGTGTCGAGGTCGGCCGGGAATTCGTCGGTGCCGACTCCTCCATCGAGATCGCTGCCGATGGCGACGTGCCGATGGTCGCCGGCCATCTGGCAGATGTAGTCAATGTGGTCGACGGCCCGATCGAGCATCACCCGCAGGTGCCGGTTGTCTCCCAGGCATTTCCACTCGTACTGCAGTTGCCAGTTTCCCAGCGTGACGCCGATGACGCCGTTGCGGTCAAGGATCGCTTGGATCTGGGCGTCGTCGAGTTCGCGTTGATGAGGGACCAGCGTGCGGCTGTTGCAGTGACTGGCCAACACCGGGCCCTCGTAATGCTGCAGGCATTCCCAGAACGAGGCGTCCGAACAGTGGGTCAAATCGAGCGGGATCCCCAGCCGTTGCATTTCGGCCAGCAGTGGGGGGCCGAGCGCGGTCAGTCCACTGGCGCTGCCGGTGCCCCCGGCGTAACGGCCCTCGGCCGAGTGAGCCGGGCCGATCAGTCTCAGGCCCCAGTTCCACCAGTCCTCGAGTTGGCCCGGGTCAAGCACCGCGTCGGCACATTCCATGTTGACGACCAGGCCCAGCGGGGGAGAAGTCGCCGGGTCGGGAGTGTCGGCGGCATCCCACTGGCTCCACTCGTCCATGTGGCCGTCCAGGTCCTCCAGGCAGCGGATGATCCTGGCGTGTCCCTGTCGTTCCAGGGCCTCGTAGTAAGCCAACTGGCCACGGGCGACGGCGAATGCCTGTTCGGGAGACCCGAAGTCCATGTGTGGGATGAACCGGCCGGTCGTGGCGAATGCGTGCGCCGTGGTGAAGCACAGCGCCACCCGGCCGCTGCGCATCTCGTCCAGCGAGACGGTGCTTTTGCCTTTGCCCTTGGCCGTTTCGTGGCTCTCCCGAACCCGTGTGGTCCAGACGTTGACCAGCAGGTCCCGGTTTTCTTTGATGGCATTCAGTGCCAGGTCGAGGTGGCCGTCTACGATCAGCATGGTGTGGGCCTGTCAGGGAATAAGACTGGGGCCAGCGGAATGCAAAGGACCCCGCGGTGAACAGTCTTCACCGCGGGGTCTCATGTTGCTCATGACACGTTGGTCACTTCTTCTTGGCCAACGCGCCCTCGATCAGCTTGAGCACGGCCGGGTCGTCCGGCTTGGTCCGGGGACCAAAACGTCCGATCACGTTGCCCTGGCGGTCGATGACAAATTTCTCGAAGTTCCACGCGACCTTGCCGGGCCCCTTGGGCTTGGCAGCCTGCTTGGTCAGGTGCTTGTAGAACGGCGCGGCGTCTTTGCCGTTGACGTTGACCTTGGAGAACATGTCGAAGCTGACCTTGTACTTCGACGTGCAAAACGTCTTGATCTCGGCGTTCGTGCCGGGCTCTTGCCCGCCGAACTGGTTACAGGGGAAGCCGAGAACCGAAAGACCCGACTTGTTGTACTTGGTGTGCATGGCCTGCAACTGCAGGTATTGGGGGGTGAGGCCTCACTGGCTGGCCAGGTTGACCACCAACATCACGCGTCCGTTGTACTTCTTGAAGTCGACCGGTTTGCCGTCGATCGATTTCATCTTGAATTTCAGTCCGGCGGCAGGTTCGGCTGATTGGCCCGGCAGTGCCATCAGTCCGGAAAACACCAGCCCGGCGGCCAGCAGTCCAACTTGTCTCATGGGGATATGGTCCTTTTCAGGGGGATTTGACCGTGTCGTCTTGGCAGGCTAATTGACTGTGAATTGAATCGCAACTGCGGCGGCCGGGGTGGATGTGGCCCGGCGTCTTGTCGGCAAGGGAGGTGTACGCGGTTCGTGGGCAACCCGGCGAGCCTAGAACAACTCGATGACCGGGCGGCCGTCGGAGACTCGTACCGGTCGTCCGCTGCCGTCGGGGACTGCTGCTTCGGGTTTCAGTCCAAAGGCGTGCAGGATCGTGGCCTGGAAATCGTAGACACTCACCGGCAAGTCGTGGACATAGGCGGCCAGTGGATCGCTGGCGCCATAGATCCGTCCTCCCTGGACACCGCCTCCGGCCAGCACGGCCGAGTAGCACGCGCCCCAGTGGTCCCGGCCGGTGAACTTGTTGATTGTGGGTGTGCGTCCGAATTCCCCGATCACCGTCACCAGGGTGTCTTCCAACAGTCCCCGTTGATCGAGATCCGACAGCAATGTCGAGAAGGCCGCGTCGAATGACGGCAGGCAGTTCTTGTTGCTGAGCATCTCCTTGCCACGGTTGGTGCCGCCACAGACCTTGGTCTTCTTCTCGGCTCCGTGGTTGTCCCAGAGATTGAACTGGCAGCCGTCGGTCCCGTAGTAGGTCCAGAAGACGTTGACCATTCGCACATCCCGCTCGATCAGTCGACGCGCCAGGAGGAAGCTCTGGCCGTACTCATTCATCCCATACTGTTCACGCAACGTCATCGATTCGTTGGTGACATCGAAAGCCTCACGAAATGCCTTTGACGTCAGCATCTCGATCGCCTTGTTGTACTGCTGCTGGTAGGCCAGCACCGCACCGTCGTTGCCCACCCGTTGTGGTCCGACTGCGTCGAGCAACGATCGCCGGGCATCCAGACGTTCCACTGTCATCTGCTCGCCGTGCAGTTCCAGGTTCTTCAGGGTGAATTCGGTTCTTTCCAGGGACCCAGTTTTTTCGGTGCCCAGGCTCAATGGTTCGAATCGTGGGCCGAGGAAACCGGCCCGTTGGCCCTTGTAGAAACGTGTGCCGGTGGTGAAGTGCCTCGGGACCACGACCCACGGTGGCAAGCTTCCCGAGGGCCCCAGCAACTTGTGGAGGATGGCGCCGATGGCGGGATGGTCATCGGGTGAGACCGGGTAGGCCTTGTTCCGGATGGTGGCCAGCCGACTGGCCATGAGCGTGCGGTAGATACCTGTATCGTGTGACTGGGTGTCGACATTCATCGATCGGATGATGGCGAACTTGTCGGCGTGCGGGGCGACCTTGGGCAGCAGTCCACCGAACCGTGTGCCGGGGACCGCGGTCGCGATATCACCAAACTGGCCCCGGATCTTGACTGGCGCATCAGGCTTGGGATCCCACATGTCCAACTGCGAGGGTCCACCACAGAGGAAGATGTAGATGGACCGTTTGGCCGTCGCCGAATGCCGCGTGGCCTCGATCGCCTGGGAGGATGTGTCGGCCGCCGAGAGGATCTCGGGCAATGTCATTCCCAGGCCGCCGACGGTGCCCAGACGCAATGCATCCCGTCGACTGAAACCGCCGCGGTGCGGGACGTGCATGGGCATCAGGTTGAGCATTGTCGATCTCGCCTCCAGTGGAAACGACAGTATACACGTAGTTTCAGGCCATCGGAAACACCGAGACACCGATCACGACCACGATTAGTCCCACCAGCCCCATCATGCAGGACATCGGCGTGACGTACTTCAGGGCTTCACTTTCAGTCATTCCACTCATCTTGGCAATCACCCAAAAACCGCTGTCATTCATCCAGGCGATTGGTTTCGACCCGCAGCCGATCGCCAATGCCAGGTAGACGGGGTGGAACGGGAGGTTGCCGGAAGTGGCCAGTCCCGAGAGGATCCCGACGGCGGTGATCATGGCGACGGTGCCCGATCCCTGGGCTGTGCGGACCGCGGCGGTGATCAAAAAAGCCAGCGTGACGATCAGTGCCGGGGAGGCATCGGGCAGATCCTTGATCAGGCCGGCCACTCCGGTTTGTTGCAACACCTGGCCAAAGGCTCCGCCACCGGCGGTGATCAGGATGATCACGCCGCCGCTGGCCAACGACTGTTCGATCGAGCCGCCCAGTTCTTTCAGGCTGGTCCGCTTCTGCCAGGCCACCGTGGCCAGGGCGATTCCGGCAGACAGCAGCAGGGCGATGTTCTTGTTGCCCAGCGTTTCCAGTGTCGAGTGGACCGTTTTGGGCAGTTGCAGTTGGAACGTGTTGACCACAGTCAGGCCGCTGATCAACACCACAGGTAAGACAATCGGCATCAGCGAGACCCACAAGCCCGGCAATTCGCTTTCGTCCTTCTGTGACAAGGTCTCGAGTTCAGCGAGAGAGAACTCGGCGGTCTCCCGGAGCGGCAGATCGCGAAAACGGTTCAGGACCGAAGCGTACAGGTAGCCGAATCCGGCAGTGAAGGTGCCCACGATCGATCCGGCCAGGATCATGGCGCCGAGATCGACGCCCAGTTCACCCGCCACGAACAGCGGGCCGGGGGTGGGGGGCACCAGCGAATGGGCCATCGAGGCCCCGGCGACGATGCACAGGACGTACAGCAGATAATTCCCGCCGGTCCGCATCCGCATTGCCTTTCCCAGCGGGATCATCAGGTAAAAGACCGTGTCGAAGAAGACGGGGATGCCCAGCAGGAAACCGCTGCCCAGGAACGCCCCGCCGGCTCCGCGCTGCCCGAGTACTCCCAGCGCGCTGCGGACGATTCGGTCGGCGGCACCACTGTCGAGCAGGCACTTGCCGACGATCGAGGCCAGGGCAATCAGGATGCCGATCTTGGCACATGTTGATCCGAAACCTGTTGCCACCCGTTCACCGACTGTCTGGCCGGACAACCGGTTGGCGGTGGCAACTGCCGAGGACCGGACGACCAGGTCGTCGGCCCGGATGGTTGTTCCGATGGCCTCGGGATGAAACACGGCCGACTTGCCGGATTCTTCGACCGCGAGTGTTCCGATGGGTTCGTGATGCCCGGTCTGAGTCGAGAAACGAACGACCTGGAGTGGCGTGTCCTGGTTGATCGGTCCGTTGAAGTCGACTCGTTGGGGAGCCTCGCCAGGGGCGGCGGGTTGGAACGCAACGGCAGCTTTCTCCAGGGACCACCGTTCGACGGAGGAAGCAGGGGTGAGCAGGCCGACAAAAATGGCGCCGAGGACCAACGCCACGAAGGCATGGAGTCTCAGGAAAAGAATCCCGCCGATCACCGTGACAATGCCAACAAGAATGATGCCAAGAATTGTCGTTGTGCTGGCCATGAAGAACTGTTCCACAGGATGGCGGTGTGAGTCTCTTGGTCGAGATATTACCAGACGAACCGATTGGTGCGAGCGGTCTCCGATGGCGAGAATCCTGTATCATAGTGGTCGCTTCCAATGACTGGCTTCACCGGAATGGTGCACACGTGAAGATTCGATGGCCGATCGCATTGCTGATGTTCGTTGCCGGGGCACCGTGGACGGTGAGATTGCTGGCCGATGAACCCACCGGATCCTCCTTTCCCCGGACACGTGTGTCGGTCGACGAACGCGACCATTGGTCGTTCCAGTCCTTGCAGTCGGGGCAGTTGCCCGTGGTGGAACAATCACGATGGTGTCGCAATCCGATCGATCGGTTCATCCTGTCGCGACTGGAGGAGAACAGGTTGTCTCCTTCGGGCAGGGCGTCCCGGCGGGTGCTGGCACGGCGGGCCCATTTTTCGTTGCTGGGCTTGCCACCCTCGCCGGAGGTGATTGCCCGATTCCGGTCGGACGAGTCGCCGTCGGCATGGAGCGACCTGGTCGATCGGTTGTTGGCCTCGCCCCATTACGGACAACGGTGGGCCCGGCACTGGATGGACGTGGCGAGGTTCGCCGAGAGTGGTGGTTTTGAACACGATGCGGATCGGCCGACAGCTTTCCATTATCGCGATTTTCTTATTGCCGCTTTCAACAGCGACATGCCCTTCGATCAGTTTCTGTCCTGGCAACTGGCAGGAGACGAGTTGGCTCCGAAAGATCCACTGGCGTTGATGGCAACCGGGTTCCTGGGGGCCGGTGTGTTTCCCAGCCAGTTGACCGAAACCGAATTCGAATCGTCCCGCTACGATGAACTCGACGACATGGTGACCACCACGGGAGTGGCCTTCCTGGGTCTCTCGGTTGGTTGTGCGCGGTGTCACGATCACAAGTACGACCCGATCCCATCCCAGGACTACTACCGCCTGCTGTCGGCATTCACGACGACAATCCGTGGAGAAGTGACCACGCGGGCACCGTGGCACGACGTGGATCAGAAGGTGCTGGTCACCAGCGAGGGGCTACCCAAGCTCAAGCATCACGCCGATAGTCGCGGTTTTCCGCATTTCTACAAGCAGGTCTTTTTTCTGTCTCGTGGCGACGTTCACCAGAAACACGGTGCTGCCGAGACAGGATATCTCCAGGTGCTGATCCGGCCTGGCAGCCAGTTGTCGCGGTGGCAGGTGAAGCCTCCCGAGGGGTGGACGCGAACGTCCTTCCGCCGGGCGTCACTGGCTCGCTGGATGACTGACACCCGTGATGGAGCAGGGAACCTGGTGGCTCGCGTGATCGTCAACCGTCTCTGGCACCACCACTTCGGCCGCGGACTGGTCGCCACACCCAACGACTTTGGAACCCAGGGTGAGGAGCCCACTCATCCAAAACTGCTCGATTGGCTGGCCGAGCAACTGATCCGGGGGGGATGGCGATTGAAACCGATTCATCGCCTGTTGTTGACCAGCAGCGTCTATTGCCAGCAGGGACGGACCGGTGCCCGGCGAATGACTGCTGATCTGGAAAATCGGTTGTGGTGGCACAGGCCCCGCAGGCGTCTCGAGGGGGAGGCGATCCGGGATGCGTTGCTGGATGTGTCGGGGCGACTCGATTCGGGGATGTACGGTCCGGGTACACTCGATGAAAGCTCTCCGCGTCGCAGCGTCTACTTGAAGGTCAAGCGGAGTCGCCTGGTCCCGACGATGATGCTGTTTGATTGGCCCGAACACCTGGTGAGTATCGGGCGGCGATCCAACACGACCACCGCGGCCCAGGCGCTGGCATTCATGAACAGTCCGGCGGGGCGGGGCTACGCGCGGTCGCTGGCGGACCGGCTGCCCGGTGATCCGGAACAGGCGGTGGTTCGTGGATGGGAATTGGCCCTGGGGCGTCCTCCCCGATCCGACGAACGGGTTGCGACGGCACTGTTCCTGGACCGCCAGGAACAGATCTACCGTCTGGCCGGTCGGACCGATGGGGTTCAGACCGCCCGGGTCGACCTGTGCCAGGCCCTGCTGGGGATGAACGAGTTTATTTACGTTGACTGAGATATGTGCCTTTTGAGGCAGTCTCTGAAGAGGACCTCGCGATGAGAGAAATTGCCGATCTCGGCCCGGGCCGGGCCCTGGTGTCGCGCCGTCATATCCTGGCTCGAGCCGGGGCCGGTTTTGGCGTGGTGGGGCTGTCGGGTTTGTTGCATTCGGAGGGGTTGCTGGGTCCGACTGTTCGAGCGGATTCCGGGCTGGGACAACGGGGCCTGGCTCCACTGGCACCTCAGCAGACCCACTTCTCCGGCCGTGCCCGGCAGGTGATCTGGATTTTCGTCAACGGGGGGCCCAGCCAGGTTGATACGTGGGATTTCAAACCGGGACTGGTGCGTCGCAACGGGATGTCAATCAAGACGTTTGATCCCAAGTTCGAGAACACCACCGGGTTCTTCCGCAATTCAGTGGGCAACCTGATGGCATCGCCGTTTGCATTTCGACGTCGGGGCGAATGTGGCAAACCGATTTCCTCGATTTTTCCTCACCTGGGCGGCCATGCCGACAAGATGGCGTTCGTGCACTCGGTTTTCACCGAGTCAAACAACCATTCTCCGGCGTTGTTCATGATGAACTGTGGCCTGCCGCGGATGGGACTGCCTTGTGTCGGATCGTGGGTCACTTACGGGTTGGGCAGCAGCAGCCAGGATCTGCCGGCGTTTGTCGTGATGAGCGATCCGAAGGGCAGGGGGCTGCCCAAGGGGCATGCGGCCAACTGGAGTGCCGGGTTTCTTCCGGGAGTTTTTCAGGGAACGCACCTGCGACCGCAGGGGCCGCCGATCGACAATCTGAAACGGCCCGGAAAGATGACCGATCTCTCGCAACGCAACCAGTTGAACCTGCTCCGGCAATTGAACAGCCCGGGCGGTTTGTCACAGGCCGCCGGTGAACTGGCGTCGCGGATCCAGAGCTTTGAACTGGCTTACCGGATGCAGTCGGCGGCACCGGAGGCGTTGGCGATTGAGGCCGAATCGCGGCAGGTCCAGCAACTCTACGGCATTGGTGACAAGCGGTGTGATCATTTTGGTCGCCAGTGCCTGGTGGCCCGGCGGTTGGTCGAGCGGGGAGTCCGATTCGTGCAACTGTATTCCGGCGGGAACGAGAACCAGAGAAGCTGGGATGGGCACAGCGACATCCAGGGGAACCATTCACAGTTCGCCGGTGAAACCGATCGGCCCGTGGCGGGGTTGCTGGAGGACCTGGCCCAGCGTGGGCTGCTCGACGAAACCCTGGTGGTGTGGTGTGGGGAATTCGGCCGGTTGCCGGTTGCCCAGACTGGGAAGAAGCCGGGACGTGATCACAATCCGCATTGCCTGACGGCGTGGATGGCCGGTGGCGGGATCCGGGGCGGCATCTCTTACGGTGCCTCCGACGAGGTGGGGTTCCGAGCGGCTGAAAACCGGGTGCACGTCAACGACCTGCACGCCACGATCCTGCACCTGCTGGGGCTGGATCATGAATTGCTGACCTACGGTTACAACGGTCGGGATTTCCGTTTGACCGATGTGGCCGGGCGAGTGATTTCTGAGATCGTCGCCTGACGTCAGATCAGTTCGGCGATCGGCCGACCGCTGGGCAGCAGCGGGATTGGCCGCCCGGCGTTGTTGATCGTCTCGCCGTTGAGGTCAATTCCCAGGTGACGGTACATCGTCGCCAGCACATCGGTGGGATGAATCGGGCGCTCGGAAGGCATCTCGCCCTTGGAGTTGGATGCACCGATCACCTGGCCGACCTTGAGGCCACCGCCGGCCATCAGGATGCTCATCAGAGCTCCCCAGTGATCCCGACCACCGGTCTTGTTCACTCGTGGTGTCCGTCCGAACTCTCCCCAGACGACAAGCATCACTTTCTTGTCCAGGCCGCGCTGGTAGAGATCAGTCAGCAGGGCACTGACCATCTGGTCCAGGGGAGGGCCATGGTGTTCCATTCCGCGGGAGGGGCCATTGGACCCGTCGGCGGGCCGCTTGTCGTCGACGATGTTGAGATGCCAGTCCCAGCACAATGAATCGGGTGCGGTGTTGATGGTGACAAAGGTCACGCCCGACTCGACCAGTCGTCGGGCCAACAGGGCCATCTGGCCCCACCGGTGCCGGCCGTACATCTGGCGGACGTGTTCGGGTTCGCGTGTCAGGTCGAAGGCTGCCCGGGCGCGGCCGCTGGTGACCATGTCGAGTGCGGCGACGGTGAACCGGTCGATGCCTTCCATCTGGCGACTGGCGTCGGCGTTGCGGGAAAACCGATCGAGCTGCTGCAGCAGGCTGCGACGGTCATCGACCCGATCGATTGTCAGGTTGTCGGCGAGAGTCAGGTTCGATGTCGCCTCCACCACCTTCTGTCGCTTGAACTCGTCTCGGTACGGGTCCTGCATCACTGTGAAGGGAGCGTGCTGAACGCCCAGGTAGCCGGTTCCCATGACGGCGCCGATTTCCGGGTTCCGGGTCTGTTCGTGGGACAGCAGAACGTAGGGCGGCAGGCCGGGATCGTTGGCGCCACGGAAATGGCTCACGATCGACCCGGAAGAGGGATGTGTTGGAGGCGTGATGTTGCCCGGGTACCCGGTCGACAGCCAGTGAGCGGCGACGTAATGTCCGTTGGTGGTGTGAGTGATCGAACGGATCAGGGCGGCCTGGTCGATGACCTGTGCCGTCCGCGGCAGTTTCTCGCAAAACGAGATGCCGGCGTGCCTGGTCGGGATCACCCCGTAGGGGCCCCGGTATTCGACGGGAGCCTCGGGCTTGGGGTCAAAAGTTTCGAACTGGCTGTGGCCTCCGCCCAACCAGATCTGGATGACCGCGGTGTCGCTGTCGATCTTGTGAGACGAATCGGCCGACGCAGCACGCAATCGCAACAATTCGGGCAATGCCAGTCCAGCAGTGCCGGCCGAGAGTGTGCCGTCGAGGAATTGTCGTCGTGTGTATGGCATGAGCGGTGCGTGCCCGTCCCTGGCACAGTCGAATAAAACATGGCTTTCGGGACTCCGAGTCTACGCCTTCCATCGGGTGTGGTAAAGGTGGAACGTGACCGCGAAAAGCTGACGTTGCTTGTGGGGCGCTGAGGAGTAAGAATCTCGATCGGTTTTGCACCGAACAAACAAACGAAACTGGATCGAGGCGGACACGATGGCGTTATCAGAGGGAGCACCGGTACGGGTCGCTGTGATCGGCCTGGGGCGTTTTGGGCGGTTGCACGCACTAACGCTTGCCGGGCTGGCCGAGGCCGAACTGGTGGGATTGGTGGCCCGGCGGACGGAAAGCGTCGAGTCGTTGCAGCAGGAGTTGCCGGGGGTTCCGGGGTGGACCGACCTGGATGTGGCGTTGCAGGAGTGCACGGCGGATGCGTGGGTTGTCGCGGCGACCACCGTGGCGCACGTGCCGATCACCCGGCAGTTGCTGGAGGCGGGCAAGACCGTGTTGTTGGAGAAGCCGATTTCGGAAGACCTGGCCGAGGCGAGATCGTTGGAGTCGCTGGTGGCAGCCGATTCGGCCAACCTGATGATCGGGCACATCCTGCTGTTCAACAGCGAATTTCGACAGATCCGCGATGAGGTGGTCGCGAGGGGACCGATTGCTCATATCGATTGTGTCCGTCATCGTCCGGCATCAATCGTTCAGGATTTTGCCGGGGAAAACCCTCTGCATGCCGCGATGGTGCACGACCTGTACATGGTGCAGGTCCTGGTGGATCGGGCCGATCCGGTCGCAGTGTCGTGCCAGTATCACCGGACGCCAGATGGGGCGATCGATCTGGCACTGGCACAGGTGCAGTGGGAGAACGGTCCCCTGGCCTCGTTCTCCGCTTCGTACCTGACTCCCGAGGGCATGCCGCCCCGCGGGATTGATCGGATGGAGGTTTTCGGCGCCGGTTGGGCAGCCCGGGCCGAGGCCAATCCGCGCCCCGTGGAGGTCTGGGGAGACCGGTCCGAGTGGCCGATGGCCCTGGAAATCCGAACCGACCCGGAGGGCGCTACTGGAATGCTGGCCGAGGAACTGCGCTGCTTCTGCCGCGTCGCGCAGGGGCACCAAGTGGTCCCGGTTGGGGCCACATTCAAGGACGCCATCCAGGTTCAAGAGTGGATGGAGCGGCTGACGGCGGCGGTCCGTCCGTCACAGTGACAGGGCGGGGCTCGCCGCGGAATCAACCAGATCGGGTCAAGCCGAGTTGGCTTTAGTTGACCCGAACGTTCTCGGCGCGCGGTCCCTTGGGACCGGTGCCCACGTTGTAGGTAACCTGTTGACCTTCCTGCAGGTCATCGTACTGGATTCCCTCAACTGCCGACATGTGAAAGAACACATCGGTGCCAGAGCCGTCCTCGATAAATCCAAAACCCTTGTCAGTCAGTCTCTTGATCGTGCCTTCGGCCATCAGTCTCGTCCAATTCTCTAGAAAAAAAGTTGGTCACCCCCAACTGGTGAACGCTTCACGAACCGGGGATGGCCTGCGTTGTTGCTCTCGATTTCAGTGTGGAAGACGACCAGAGTCCAGGGAAAAGCCCCCATCGTCATCGTCGTCGTCAAAGTCATCCATTTCATTCACGTTGGCCTCGAGGTCGGCCGGGTCACCGTCGGATGACGCAGGATCCTCGAGTCCCTGCTTTCTTCTTATCCGACGTTGTCTTTTGGCTTCGGCTTTCGCCTTCTTTTCCATCTCACGTTGGCGTTTGGCAAATGTGTTCCGATTTCTTGCGATGATTGCATTCCTTGCATCAGAAGGGCGTGGCGAACCACGACCGAAAGTTGTGTAAAAACAGTCTAACGAGTTCTGTTGAGAAAAACCCCTCGCAGCCCCTTTTTCGATTCCCGGCCCGGAAAGAAATATACCGGAAAACCCGGGACTCCCGGCGGCTGCTATCTCTCGAGGCTAGCAAGTTCGGACAAGTTTTGAAGGCAACTGTGGGTTTCAAATAAAAAAAACTGGGGGTTGTCCTAGAGGATTTCGTGGATGACACGTCCCCGGCTGATGGGGATCGGGCGGTCCAGTGGGTCATGGACAACGGTTTCTGACCCGTAGCCCAGGCAGTGGAACATCGTGGAAATGATGTCACGGGGTCGGACGACACCCTCGACGGGAAACGCGGCATGCCGGTCACTGGATCCGTGGACGACTCCACCACGTATGCCACCTCCAGCCATCGCAACCGAGAAACAGTTCCCCCAGTGGTCCCGTCCCGCGTTCTTATTGATTTTGGGTGTGTGTCCGAATTCTCCCTGCCACACGATCAGCGTGTCGTCCAGAAGGCCCCGTTGTTCGAGGTCCTCGAGCAATGCGGTGAAGGCCTGGTCCATCATGGGCATCAGGAATGATCTCAGGGACTTGCAGTGCAAGGAGTGGGTGTCCCACCCGCCCTGGTTGGGCTTGTCCTTGATCCGGGTCCAGTTGAGTTGGACCAGTGACACGTTGCGTTCGATCAGTCGCCGCGCCAGCAACACGCTCTGGGCGAAGCGGCTGCGTCCATAACGATCCCGGGTCGCGTCAGATTCTTCTCCAAGATCGAATGCCGTGCCCGCCTGTCCGCGGGTGAGCAGGTCGAGCGCCTGCCTGGCCTGGAGTTGGTAGGAACTGACCGCCGGGGCACGATCGAGGTGTGAGCGGGTGGAATCGAACTGTTCGAGCAGTCGGCGTCGACGGTTCAACCTCAGCCCCGCGACGTCGGATTCCATTGTCAGTCCCGGGACGTTGAAGGTGTTGTCCTGGGGCTGGCAGTGGATGAGCCACGGATCGTGGCGACGGCCGAGAAAGCCGGCGTCCTGTCCGGGCCAGGGGAAGTTGCCGTCGTTCCAGATGTGTTCGGGCAGTGTGATTGCCGCGGGAAGTTGTCCGGCTTCCTGCTTCAGGGATCGGACCAGGGCGCCGACGCAGGGCCAGTTGTTGGGCGGCTTGGGCAATGCACTTTCACGGTTCAGCGGCTGGTGCGGGACGCCGGTGAGCATCTGGTAGCCGCTGGAGGAGTGGGAGTTGTCGCCCGTGACAACCGCCCGCAGCACCGCCAGCCGGTTGGCCCACCTGGCCGTGCGTGGCATCAGTTCTCCGACAGGAAGACCTGTCAACGACGAGGAAATGGCACCGAATTCGCCTCGAATATTGGCCGGCGCATTGGGCTTGGGGTCCCAGGTTTCGTGTTGAGGAGCACCGCCGGTCAACCCGAACAGGATCACTCGTTTGGCGGTGGGTGCGATCGAAGTCGTCGCGGCGGCCCGGGCGGCTGCCAGGCGAGGCATCGTCAGGCCACCCAGGCCGATTCCACCGATTCGCATCCACTCGCGACGGGTGATGCCGTCACAGAGTGTCTGTCCGTGGTCCAGCAGGCTCAGCATCGTGGAGTCATCCAATCAATTCGGAGATGACACGGGCCTGGTAAACATCGGTCAATCGCTCGTCCCGTCCGTTGTGGGTGTAGGTCAACTGTTCATGATCGAGGCCGAGTTGGTGCAGGATCGTGGCGTGCAGGTCGGCGGTTTGAGTGCGGTTTTCGATGGAGCGGTAGCCGAAATCATCGGTTGCGCCGTACGCCTGTCCGCCGCGAATTCCGCCACCGGCCAACCAGACACTGAATCCATACGGATGATGGTCGCGGCCCTCGTTTCCCTTGGTGGTGTTGTTGTCTCGCAACTCGGCTCCCGGGGTCCGGCCGAACTCTCCTCCCCACTGGACCAGGGTTGAGTCGAAGAGTCCCCGTCGTTTCAGGTCCGTTAGCAGGGCACCGATTGGCCCATCGGTTTGTCCGCAGACGCTCCTGAGACCATTGGTGTTGCCGGTGTGTGTGTCCCAGGGTTGTCCCTTCATGAACAACTGCACGAATCGCACGCCCCGCTCGATCAGCCGACGGGCCATCAGGCAGCGGCGGCCGTAGGATTTCGTCGTCGGGTTGTTCAACCCGTACATCTCGTGGGTGGCCTTGGTTTCGGATGAGAGGTCCAATGCGTCGGTGGCCGACAACTGCATGCGGGCGGCGAGTTCGAAGTTGGCGATACGGGCCTCGAGTTCCAGTTCGCCGGGCCGGGTGCGGAGGTGCTTGCGGTTGAGGGCCTGGAGGAATCCGAGGCGTCCACGGCTGACCGCCTGGGTTCGCGATTGGGAAGGCTTGAGGTGCAGTACCGGGACCCCCTGTGACCGGAAGGCGGTTCCCTGGTAGACCGGCGGCAGCCAGCCACTGGACCAGTTGCGGACCCCGTCGACGGGCAGTCCGACGGGATCCGGCAGTGCGATGTAGGCCGGGAGATCGTCGGTTTCTGAACCCAAACCGTAGGCAGCCCAACTGCCGATGTTGGGTCGTCCGGGCCGGATCAGGCCCGTGTTGGCCATCCAGATGGCCTGCTCGTGGTTCCGGTGTTCGGTGAACATGGACCGGACCACGGCGATGTCGTCGGCGTGAGTCGCTACTCCCGACATCACCTCGGAAAACTCCAGGCCGCTTTCCCCATATCTCCGAAATGAGAACGGGCTGCCCAGCAGGTACTTGGTCCTGTCCTCGTCATCGTCGACCTCGGCCGGCGGTGTGGTGCCGTGATAACGGCTGAGCATCGGCTTGGGATCCAGCAGGTCGACATGACTGGGGCCGCCGTGCATGAACAACTGGATCACCGCACGAGCGGGCGCCCGGTGACGGGGCGATCTCTGGCTGAGTGAAGTTCTGGGGGAATCGGCCGAGGTGGTCGAGGTCATCAACGACCCGATGGCCAACCCGGCGAAACCGTCACCCAAGCGACCCAGGGCCATGCGGCGGGTGAGTGGTTGGACGAACATGATGTGGTTCCGTGGCGGGGCTCGAGTCAGTCGATGTATGCGAATTCGTTGCTGGCCAACAGCATGTGGCAAACGTCGATGATGGCTTGCTGGCGGGCGGCGTCGGGGGCCACCGGTTTGCCGTCGGTTCCGACGAGGTGACGCCTGGCTTGTGCGGAGAGGAATTCCGCAATCACCTGTCGTTCCTGGTCGGTCGCCGGTCGCGCGTAGGCCAGGCCAATCGCCCGGTCGGCCACCTGAAGGTTTTTCGGGCTGGCCACTCGGATTGCAAATGACCGGGCGGCTTTCTCCATCCAGCGGCTGTTCCAGAGTGTCAGGGCCTGGGTGGCGACGGTCGATTGGGACCGCTGGGCGCAGTTGATCTCGATGGTCGGCTGGTCGAAGGCCTGTAGCATCGTCTGGGGGTTGAGCCTCAGGATCTGGATGTAGACGCTGCGGCGGTTGTCGGGCTGGCCGTCTGCCATGTTCACCTCGCCGTCGGGGCGGCGTGCCACCCGCAACGCGTTTCCGAATGGTCGTGGATCCAGCCTCCCGGAGACTGCCAGGACGGCGTCACGGAACGGTTCGGCTTCCAGCCGCCGCAGGTTCTGCCGCCACAGGAAGAAGTTGTCGGGATCAATGGTCTCGGACCGGGCGATCATGTCGCGCGAGGGACGGGAGGTCTGGCGATAGACCGAGGAGAGCACGATCAGGCGATGCACATGCTTGATGTCCCACCCGGATGTGATGAACTCGCGAGCCAGCCAGTCGAGCAGTTTGGGATGTGTTGGTGCAGCACCGCTGGAACCGAAATCGTCGGGCGTTCTGACGATGCCGTGTCCGAAGTGATGCATCCAGATCCGGTTGACCATCACGCGCGCCGTCAATGGGTGGTCGGGGTGAGTCAGCCAGCGAGCAAAGGCCAGTCGACGTCCGGTGGTGCGGGCTGATTTGGGTGGAGATTTCCATTCGAGTGACCGGCCATTGCGGAGGACCACCGGGACCTCCGGGGCGACAATCGGTCCCGGTGTCAACGGGTCCCCCCGCCGCAGCAGCGGGGTCTTCACGTTGCCTGGCAGGTCATACAGTGCACGGATCTCCTCGAGGTACACCCGTCGTCGCTGCCACGATCCTGATTCGGATTGCAGCCGAGTTTTCTGCGTGACGTAGTCGGGAAACTCCTTGGGCAGCAGCGTGGCCAGGGCCTTGGTGCCCGGCCGCAGCAAGGTGCCGAACTTGCCGGCAAGGTATTTCTGGATGGGATCCCGGTCAGCGGCCGCGGTGCGGACCGCCCTGGCAACATCGGCTCGAATGGGTTCGGGCAACGTGGCCACTCGCTTGTCGAACAACTTGTTGGCAAAGGAGGTGTCGAGTGCTTTCAGTTCCGAGGCGATGCGCTTGATGTTGGCATCCACCTCCGCGTTTCTGGCCTTGGCCGCTTTTTTCTGTTTTGACGTGGCGATCAGCAGGCGTCGTTGCGTTTGAGGAATCCACTGCTTGGGACGCAGGGCCGGCATGAAGATCGCCTGCAGCCGGTAGTAATCGGCCTGGGAAACCGGGTCGAACTTGTGATTGTGGCATCGGGCACAATGGATGGTCAGTCCCATGGTTGTCGAGGCGACGATTTGCAGGGTGTCGTTGAGTGTCGGGTAGTGATACAGGGCGTCAGCGTTCTTGATGGTCTTGAAGTCGGGCCGGGAGGCATCGGCGGCCATTCTCAGGAAACCCGTTGCGATCAATCCCTCGACGACATGCTCGGGCAATCGCTCGGCCGTGTCATGGATTGACCAGTAATCGGTCAACTCGTCACCGGCCAGTTGTTCGTGCAGAAAACGGTCGTAGGGTTTGTTGGCGTTGAGAGCCTGGATGACGTAATCCCTGTATCTCCAGGTGAAGGGCAGGGGGACGTCGGCGCTGAGCACACCGGCCGAGTCGGCGTAACCGGCGGTGTCGAGCCAGTGCCGTCCCCAGTGTTCCCCGTAGGCCGGGCTGGCCAGCAGCCTGTCGACCTCGTGTCGAAACGCGTCGTCCGAGGGGTTGGCCAGGAAACCGGCGACGTGGTGATCGGCCGGCGGCAGTCCGGTCAGGTCATAGCTGAGACGTCGCAGCAGCGTGGCGCGGTCGGCTTCGGGCGAGAGTTGGAGGTGGCGATCCTGGAGCGTGGCGAGGATGAAGCCATCGACAGGGGTCCGCACACGCCGGGCATTTGCCGGGTCCTTGACGGATGGCACGGGGTGACGCCGTGGTGGCTGGAACGCCCAGTAGGTCCGTTCGTCCTCCGACAGGGTTTCCAGGCGGATATCGTTCAATGGGTCGGACGGGCCGGCGGCCTTGTTCTCACCCGGGGCGCCCTCGTTGATCCATGTTCGAATCACTCCCTTTTGGGCGGCGGTCAGTTTTGGCCCCTTGGGTGGCATGCGGTTCGAGGCCAGCACGCCCCACAAGCGACTGCTCTCGGCAGCGTTGAGTCGAACCACCGCGCCCTGGGCATTGCCGGCGAGGACGCCTCGTCGGGTCGAGAGATCCAGGCCAGCCTTGGGCTTGCTGCCGGAATGGCAACCGGTGCATCGGGCCTTGAGAATTGGCAGGACCGTTTTTTCGAATGTCGCCAACCTGGAGCCGGGGGGCCGTGTCTTGTCCGCGGCCGTCGTGGGGCCATTCCACGAGAGCGAGAGGGCAAGGGCAGCGAGAAGGGGCAGTCGAAACATCGGAACCCGGTAGCAGAAACTGCGAGGAGACGACCGGTTCTCCTCGTGGCAGGAACGCCAGTCTAGCACAACCGACCACGGTTGGGAGATGGCCTGTGGCCGGTTGTGTCCGTTGGAGTCCTTTTGCTGGTGTCACTTCGAGTTGGGCAATTGGTATCCGGTCACGTTGGTCCGAATCCGGTACAGGCTCTTGCCTGAAGTGATGTAGAGCAGGTTGGCATCTTTTCCACGGGCAAACCCGACATTGGTGGGCAGTTCGGGCGTCTTGATGTATGCCAGTTCCTTGCCGACGGGCGAGTAGACAACGATTCCGGGCTTCTTTTCCGATCGCACGGCGACGAACAGGTTGCCCGTGGCATCGACGATCAGTCCATCCGGACCATCCTCGGGGTAATAGTCAACCAGCGTCTTTCGGAATGAGGCCTCTCCCTTGTCGTTCAGGTCGTAGGCCATCAGTGCCATATGTCCCTTCCGCAATGGAGCCGCCGGTGCGACTGGCCCCTTGGCGTCCTCGGCTTTTCCCAGTCGTTCGAAGCCGGTGGCACCGTTGTCGTTGCTGACGACATACAGTGTCTTCTGGTCGGGGGAGATGCAGACGCCATTGGGCTTGCCGGCATCGCTGATGATGCGGTGAATCGATCCATCGGTGTCGATGCGGTAGACACCCATCACCGGTTGCTCGATGGCCTCGTGTCCGAGGTACCTGGGGTCACTGAAGTAGAGACGTCCCTTGAGATCGATGGTGACGTCATTGGGAGAGTTCAGTTTCCGGCCCTCGAACATGCCGGCCACGATGTAACTCATTCCGGTCTTCATGTCGGTGCGTGTGACTCGTTGTCCGCCGTAGTCGGCGCCTTCGCAGACGATCATGTCGCCCCGGGCGTCGAATTTGATGCCGTTGGACATACCCGAGGGGGACCGGAAAATTTTTGTCTTGTTTGTTTTCGGGTTGTATTTCCAGATGTGGCCGGCGTGGATGGCCCCGGTTTTGGTTACAGCCTGGTGTGAAAAGGTGATGTCGCTGAAGTAGACCATCCCATCAGGAGCGACCGCGACACCCTCGGTCAGGACGATGCCGTCGAAGAGTTTCTCGAGCTTGGCACCGGGCGGGATAATGGGGTCGGCGGCCGAGGCCGTCGGCAGGCTGGTGAGCCCGACAATCAGCAGCAGGCAGGTCGTGGCGAGTCGCATGGTGTATTTCCTTGAAGAGATTGTGTTTGACGAGTCGTGTCCCGGACGGGACTGTTCCGGATGTCGCTCAGGCCAACCGGGGGTAAAAGCGGTAGCTGTAGAGAACCGCGCCGCGAATTTCGAAATGCAGTGAGACCGTCTGTCCGACCAGTTCATCAAGGTCGGGCTTGGTCTTCCAGCGGGCGAGGGAGTACAGCCGTTTGTTGTCGACGGGGATTTGGGATTCCTCGAGGGAGTAGCCGGGGAGCGGTGAGCCGTCGGGACCGATTGCAGCGACCCGGATTGGTGTGTGTTCCAGGTACTCGACGTTAATGGCCAGGTGCTTTCGTGTCAGCTTGATCGGCGTGGTGCGGACGTGGCCGGGGGGCAGGTTCCGCCACTGGCCCAGCCCGGCAAACCGGTCGAGACCGATGGTCGCCAGCCCCATCGACATCGGGACACCACGATTGGAGTGCGTCTTGATGCCACCACCTGTGTAGTGAATCAGCAATTTTTCGCCGACTCGTCCGGGGGGATTGTGCGATGGGTAGGCGAGGATACGGTCGAATGACTCCTCGGCTCCCACGTCGAGAAACGGCCGGTTGGGAAACACCCGGTGCCACGCCTGGCCGGGCCGCTGGCAGACCAGTTCGCAGGTGGCTCCCAGGCCAGCCAGTGGCCAGCGCTCGGCCAGTCCGATGTTCACGTTGCCGTAGTTGAACGGAGTGATGCCCCCGTGCCACTGGAAGGTCTTGTTGTACTCGGGATCGGACCCCTTGCCAAAAACCACCTGGAGTTTCGACCACTTCTTCCAGTCCTGGCTGGTTCTCAGCGACGCATTTCGCCCGCCCTGGTCGTGAGCCCGTTCGTTGAGCCACCAGCGTCTGTGGCGATGGTCGCGAGTGACCATCATGTAGTCGCCTCCCAGGGCGGGAAACAGTCGCCGAGGTTTTCGGGTCCAGTGGATCCCGTCGGGGCTGGTGTCCATGTACTGCCCAAAAACCGCTCGGGATCGGGCCACCTGTTCGGGGCTGACTCCCGGGTACCGTTTGGGGTACGCGAGAGCCCACATGCGATGGTCTTGCATGTTCGCGATCAGCTTGTATCGCCGCATCGGATCGGGGTCATCGTCGTCGCGGACGACGGTCAATCCGTCGAGATTGTTGATCACGCCGATCTGGTTGCCGTGTTCATCGATCGCTGGAAGTCCCAGGCCCCGCCTGGCCAGTTCCTCGTCGACCAGATTTTTGCCCTGTGGGTGGCAACTGTAGAAGAGGTTGTTTCTCTTGCTGCCCCGGAATTCAACGACTCCCAGGTTGGGCTTGTGCCAGTGGATGCCGTCGTGACTTTCGGCGTAGGCGTATCCTCCGACATCGAGTTGGTCGAACCGACGCTGGGTGTTGAAAGCGAAGTACCACATCCGGAACAGCCCGTCGGGTTCCTGGATCACGCTGCCCCAGGCCTGGGCTCGTTCGCCTTCCCACGGGCGGTCGGCCACCAGCACGGGCCGCGGGTGTTTCCGCAGCCGGTTCATGATCCTCAGGACATGTTTCTGCTCGGAGACTTCGTGGTCGTCAATCAACAGGTGCAGATGGGGGTCGTGATGGTCCTGCGGATCCTTGTTCGTGGCGAGCAGGTAACTCTGGTTGCCATCGTCCGATGGTGCTGCCAGGACGCGGGGGGGGCCACCAGGCGATCCGGCGGTTGCGGCGAGGGTGATCGAGGAGGCGAGGAACTGTCGCCGAGTCGGGCCGGGCATTCCAGGGAGTCCATCTGGGGTGAGTTGTCGGTCGGGTTGGCACGCATCGTCGGCCAATCCCGTCGCCAATTCAACTCGCGGCGGGTTGAACCCCATCCCGGAAAACCCAACACTGTCGGCGGTGAACATCCTCTTGAATTCCCTGTCATCGAGACCGTAACTCATGCCCCGCTGGACCCAGGTTCTGGAACTTGATGCTCAACGCCATGTCGTGTCGGGCGAAACCGATGCCCTGGTGGCCGCTGTACGGTCGGGAGCCGACCTGAGGATCGGCACCGGTTTTCGTCACAACGAACACATCGACACCTCGTCGGAACGCGAGGAGTTGATCCGAGAGGTGATGGATTTTCGTGTGACCTACCTGCTCGAGGACCGGTGGGTGGCGGGGATTGAAAACCTGAGGATGCCCATCGCGTTGCCCGACGGCTTTGGTCCTCGCGAGTCGATGAGTTTTTTCTTGTACAACCAGGATGGCCACCAGGCCATCGCCCGTCCGTTCCTCGACGGCGCGGCGCCGACAGGAGGGCCGGGTGTCTCGGCACCGAATCCGTGGCCGGACATGCCCAAGTACCATGAACTGGATGCGTTTGACACCGAGACCAACGCGCCCAGCAGCAACTTCATCTACGACTTCGAGTACTTCCGGTATTTCGTCGGGGCCGACTGGGTCGAGGTGCTGGCCCACGAGAGTGATGGGAGCGTGACGTCCGGATCGATCGACCGGTTGGCCGATGCATTCGCTGCAGGTGCGGAGATCAAGGTGGCGATCCGCGGCTTGTGTGCGGACCTGCAGGGTTCATCCTCGCCGGTCGATCACGAGGTTTTTGTGCACCTGGGTGCCTGCTACTACTACACGGAAGAAAAGCGGTTGATGGCGGCAGCACACCCGGTGGTGCGGACACGACCTGCCATGCCGCTGGGTTACGGCACGGAATCCTGGGATTTTGGTTGGCTGATGCCCCGGACTGATGGCTTTGTGGCCGGTTGGCTGGTTGATCCGCACACGTTGAAGTTCCGGCGCGAAGACCGTCGCTATGCCATCCGCTGGTTCGTCAGTCAGTGAGACGGTCGTCTGGTTTGACAATTGTCAGTCGAATGAGTTGGTTGGAAGGCCTGTGTTGACCGGGTTGCGTGTCCCGGCGACCGCCAACCAGATTCTCCAATGGAAACGGGTGCCCTGATGAGACTTCGTGGTTTGATGAGTGTGATGGCCGGACTGGTCGTGGGTGGCGTGTTGTCGCCGACGTTGGCCTGGTCGGCGGACGTGACCGCGGTGGTGACCCAGGAGGTGCGGCCGGTACTGGTCCGCAATCTCCACAACCGGTTGTTCAAATTGACGGTGACGTGCCAGCAGCCCTACGTGGTGGTGGACGCATTGACCGTGTCTCTGGCGGGCACAGACGATCGCAGGGACATTGACGTGATCGAGGTCTTCGGCGGCGGTGATTTCAACCCGCTGGTGCGTTTTGGGGACCGGGTGGCTGTCACGGGCAAGCGGGTGAAAATTGCCGGTCACGCGAGGCTCGAGAAGGGCGACAACCACTTCTGGGTCTCGTGTCGTCTTCGGGCCGATGCGGACCTGGACAACCAGTTGGATGCCACGTGTGTTCGCATCGAGACGTCCGCTGGTGAAATCCGGCCGGTTGACAAGACCAACGGCCAGCGGTTGCGGATTGGCCTGGCACTGCGAAAGCACTTTGACGATGGCGTTCACACGTACCGGATTGCTGCCCTGGCCACATCGGCCAAGGGCACGCTGCTGTGTGCCTACGACATGCGGCGTCGCAAGGGACGTGACCTGCAGGAGGATATTGATATCGGGTTGATGCGAAGTGCCGATGGTGGGCGGACGTGGACGCCGCAACAGGTGATCATGGACATGGGGACCTGGGGAGGGCATCCCCAACATCTCAATGGTGTCAGTGACCCGGGCTTGATCGTCGATCCCGCGACCGGCCAGATCTGGTGCTTTGCCGTCTGGATGGTTGGCAAGGAAGGGAACCACCAGTGGAACAAGGGGGGCTCGGAAAAGGGCTTCGAGATTGGCAAGAGTGCGCAGTTCCTGATGGTCACCAGCACCGATGATGGAAAGACCTGGAGCAAGCCCAAGAACATGACACGAACGTGGAAGAAAAAAGACTGGATTCTCCTGGCTCCCTCGCCCCAGTCGGGCATCGCCTTGTTTGACGGGACCCTGGTGATGCCCATTCAGGGCCGCGATGAGAATGACGGACACTTCTCGAACCTGCTCGTCAGCACCGATCACGGCAAGAACTGGACGGTCAGTGCCAAGGCCTCGATCGGGAACACCGAGTGCCAGGCGGTGCAATTGGGGGATGGGAGCATCATGCTCAACAGTCGTACGGAATCCCCCACCAAGTTTCGCACGGTCAACGTGACCCGCGACCTGGGCAAGACCTGGGCGCCCCATCCGACCAGTCGCAAGACACTGATCGAGCCCAACTGCAATGGCAGCATCTACCGGTTCGATTTTCGTCGCGGTGACCGCGATCGTTACGTGCTGTTGTTCGCGAATCCGTTCTCGCAGACAGGTCGTGAGAATCACTCGATCCGCACCAGTTTCGATGATGGAAAAACGTGGCCCAGCCGCGTGTTGCTGGACATCGGTCGCGGGGCCGGTTACCCGAGTCTCTCGCGGGCCGATCGTGACCATGTGGGAATCGTCTACGAGGGGAGCGGGGCAAAGCTGGTCTACCAGAGAGTCTCCCTGAAGGATTTGATGCGTCGTTAGGTCACCAACCGGGGCGACACAAAAAAACCGGGTGGCTCCAGTCGTGACTGGAAACCACCCGGTTCGCAACCATCCACCGGTTACTGGAAGATCAGGTCGAGTCCCGGCCCACCGAAGATCATGTCGGCATCGGGTCCGCCGATCATGATGTCGTTGCCGTTGCCGCCGAGCATGTAATCGTTGCCGGCGTTGCCGAGCATGATGTCGTTGCCGTCCTGGCCGGCCATGCGGTCGTTCCCGGTTCCACCGAGCATGACGTCGTTGCCGTTGCCACCGAGCATGGCGTCGTTGCCATCGCCGCCGAGCATGACGTCGTTGCCATCGCCGCCGAGCATGATGTCGTTGCCAGCGTCGCCGGACATCCGGTCGTTGCCCGCTTGGCCAAGCATGATGTCGCGGCCGTTGCCGCCGGCCATGCGGTCGTTCCCGTTCCCGCCTCGCAGGTAATCATTGCCGTCCTGGCCATCCATGATGTCGTCGCCATTGCCGCCGTCGAGCAGGTCGTTGCCCACTCCGCCCAGCAGGTGGTCACTACCGGTGCCGCCCTCGAGAACATCATCACCGCTGCCGCCGTCGAGACGGTCTCGCCCCTCGTTGCCGGCGAGGAAGTCGTTGTCACGGCCGCCCCAGAGCAGGTCGTTGCCCAGTCCGCCGATGAGGATGTCCAGGCCATCCCCGCCCATCAGCCAGTCGTTGCCAAGTTCACCGAAGAGTTGATCGCTGCCATCATTGCCCAGCAGGAGGTCGTTGCCGGCGTGTCCGTGGATCACGTCGTCTCCGTCGCCCCCGATGGCCAGGTCGGCACCGTTGTTCCCGCTGATCAGGTCGGAGCCGTCTCCGCCAAACAGCCAGTCGTTGCCAGCTCCGCCGGCGACGGTGTCGTTGCCATCCTCGCCGTAGATCCGGTCATTCCCGGATCCACTCTCGACCACGTCGTCGCCCTGTCCGGCCTGGACCATCACGCTGGCCGTGACGGCGGCATCGATCAGGACGGTGTCGTCGCCGACACTCGAGTCGATCACGATTCGTCCCTCGGTGTCGAGTCCCTGTGTGATCGTGTAGCTGTCGCTACGGATCAAGTCGGTCATGCCGCTGTCGTAGAACGCGTCGATCTGGACCTGTGTCACACCGCCGCCCAGGTCGGTCAGCGTGATCAGGTCGTGGGCCCCGGTGCCGGTGATGTAGGCGAAATCGGGCACGCCGTCACGGTCGGTGTCTCGCAGCCCGATGTCCGGGTCGGAAGCGAGAATCTCGTAGTTGTTGACCAGTGTTCCGCTGCCGAACAACTGCAGGTCAAAACGGGTGACGATGTTGTTGGTTTCACGGGTGATGGATCCATGACGGATCGTGTCGCCGCTGGAAAGCAGCCGTTCCTGCGGAGTGAGCCCCTTGGTGTGGTACAGCCCGAAGGTGTGCATCGCCTCGTGGACGACCGTGTAGGCCACCCGGTGTGCCAGGTTCTCGTTGAATTCCTCGGTTCCCGAAATGCCACTTGTGGCCGCGACGATCGTGTCGGTGAACGTCAGGGTCGCCTCGTCGTGGTTGTTGCCCGTTGCGGAGAACAGGTCCTCTCCGGCAGCGATGCCGTACAGGCCTGCCGCGGAACCGACGAGCCCACCACCGGCGGTGATGGCGGGCGAGGAGAGTTCCATCACGAAGTTGTAGGCATCGTGTTCCCCATACCCGTCGAACCCGGCCATTCCCGTGTCGTTGTTTTGCAGGGTGTTGACCACGTCAAGAAAGCTGGAGGCTCCGACACCGACGACCTCGAAGTCGAATGCGTTGAGTTCGCGTTGCACGATCGGCAACACGGCATTCTGCAGGGCCATGGCATCACCGGCATCGATCACCGAATCGCCATTGAAGTCGTACTGCACGGGATTGAAATCGAGTTGGTCGGAACTGGACAGTCCGCCGAATCCCTGCAGGTTGGATCCGGTTCCGTAACCGTTGGTGCCGGCTCCGTCGATGTTCTGGAAGTCCTCGACAGTTGTCGACATGCCACCTGCCGGCAGCGCGGTGCCGAAGTCGAGGTAGAACATGGTTGTCAGCAGGGTGCGGGATTCGAGCGATTCGGCCGAGACGACGCCACGACGTCCCCGGCGAGGGCGGGGGCGGGCAGGAGAGAGCAGGCGTGCGATCCGGCGGGTCCAGTTGGTGAAACGCATGGCGGGTTCCTCGAGTTCGGGTGGATGAACAGCGACTGGGAGTGTCGCTGTTCTTCGAGGAACGCTTGCGTCACGGATGTGACGCAGTTTTTTGGTTTGCGATTTGTTTTTCCGGATGTTTTTGGTTCGGCTTGGAGGTTTTGCGGATGCCGACAAAGCGGGTGCGAGATTGTCGTGCCGAGAGGGCCAGGCAGTGGTCCAGGGTTCGCTTGGTCGCCAGCGTGTCGGAATGAGATTCGCCCCGGTGGGCCACCTGTGCGGTCCAGGCCGCTTGCAACTCGGTCTCGGCCTCGTCCAGTCTCCGTTGCCGGATCAATGTCCGGCCGAGGTTGGCTTGTGTCTTGAGTGTCGAGGGGTGGTGGGGGCCGATCACCCTGCGACGGATCGTCAGCACGTCGCGGTTGATTGCTTCGGCCTCCCTGGCTTTTCCGAGTCTCAGCAGGATGTTGGCCAGATTGTGACGCGTGTTGAGCGTGAAGGGGTGCTCGGCTCCGAGCGTACGCCGCTTGATTTCCAGTGTTTGTGTATAGAGCGTCTGTGCTTCGGAATATCGTTTCATCAATCCCAACATCTGCGCGTGGTTGTGCATGGCCGAGAGCGTGTCGGGGGGGGTGTTTCCCAGGGTCCGTTTCCGAGCGGCCAGCGTGTTCTCGCTCAACGGCAGAGCTTCCTCGATCCGTCTCAGTCCCTTGAGACAGAGCATGAGGTTGTTCATTGCCTTGAGCGTTCTCACGTGGTCGGGGCCATCGATCCGGATGCGGTCGGCGACCACTTTTTCGTAGTGCTCAAGGGCCTGTTCGAAACGGCACATTTTCAACAGGCACAATCCGAGGTTGTGCCGGGCCATCAGCACGTGGCAATCCGGAGCGGTGCAGTCGTCCCGCAGGCCGTCGTAAGCCTGTTGGTGGAGTTCCAGAGCCTGGGCCAAGCGACCTTGATGGGTCAGGGCGGTGGCCAGCAAAGAGGTTGCGGCAAGGGTTTCACGGTGCTGTGGGCCGAGTGTGGCGTGGCGGTTCTTGACGGCTCGTTGCAGTTGGTCGATTGCCTGCAGGTGCAGTCCCAGCGCATCGTAGCTCTCGCCCAGTGACATCTGGATCGACGCGGCGGTGGCCGGTTGGTCGGCGAACACGGTTTCGACGCGCCCGGCGGCATGGTCGAGGATTGATCGGGCCGACAGGGGACGGCCGAGTCGTCGATCGGGCCGGAGGTCGCGGATCACTTCCGAGACCAGGAACCGGGTCAAAGCCTCGGCTCGTTGCGAGTCTCGCTCGGACTGTTGTTTCAGTGACGTTGCTTCAGCCTTGGCGGTCTGTTCGCGATCGAAGCCCACCTGGCGGGCCCATCTCGCCGCCTCGCGGGATCTCGCCAGTTCGCGAGACTCCATGGCCTGGTGACGAAAGTGACTGGCCGCCGCGATGGATCCGGCCGTCAGGGTCATCAGCAACAGGATGGCCAGCGAGGTCATGCTGGCCAGGGCAGGATTCTTGTGGCACCAGCGGAGAGTCCGGCCACACCACCCGATCCGACGAGCCACGATTGGCTCTCCGGCCAGGAAATTCTCCAGGTCTTTGGCCAGGGCCGCGGCCGACTGGTACCGGCAGTCAGGATCGGGATCCATGGCCCTGGCAATGATTGTTTGCAGGTCCCGGGAGATGCCCGGGACGAGTGAATGGAGGGGGCGCGGCTGGCGGTCCCAGGGGCTGTCATCGGAGCCGAACGCCGGTTCGTGAGCGACCAATTCGAAGAGGGTTGCTCCGAGGCTGTAAACGTCGCTCCTCGCATCGGCCTCACCCCGGAAACACTCCGGCGCCATGTAACGGTGTGTGCCCAGGATCGCACCGGTGGCCGTCAGGTCTTCGGCTTCACGGCTCCTGGCCAATCCGAAATCGCTGAGCCAGATCGTGCCGTGCCGGTCCAGTAGCAGGTTCCCCGGCTTGACGTCCCGGTGGATGACACCCTGTCGGTGAGCGTAATCGAGTGCGTCGGCCGCCTGTCGACCAATGTCAGCGATCGCCTGCTCGACCGTCGACCGTGACCCCAGCGTGTACCGGGCGGCACGATCATCGAGTTGGTCCAGCGAGATGCCATCGATGAACTGCATCGCGAGAAAATGGACACCCTGCTCGTGTCCCTGCGAGAAGACGGGCACGATGTTTGTGTGGTGCAACGCCGCCGCCGCACGCGCCTCGGCTCCAAACCGTTCGATCCGTTGCGGGTCGAGCCACTCGCTGGCCGGCAACAGTTTCAGGGCGACTCGGCGGTCGACGGAACGTTGATGGGCCTCGTAGACGATTCCCATGCCGCCTCGTCCGATTTCCCGGACAATCTCGAAGTCTCCCAGTGGGCCGGTCGGAGGCACAAACCGTTCGGCTGCATCCGCGGCCAACTCGGCCCGGAGCATGGCGAGGCGGTCGCCCTGGGCGTCGATAGCCGATTGACGCCGCAGGGAACCGGTGCGGCCCCAATCCGAGAGCAGTTCACGCCATGTTGTGAGGTCGATGCCCGAGTTGTTTGGTGCCGTGTCGGTCATTGTGTTTCCTGTTGCTCGAACCGTGCCAGCATGGCCTTGCGGGCGCGGTGGTAGAGTTGGCGAGTGGCCGCCGAACTGCGATTCAGTCGCTTGGCAATGGCTTCGAACGGCATTTCCGAGACGATCCGCAGCAAGAGAACCCGGCGGTATTCGACTGGCAATGCGGCGATCAGGACGCGGATCCGGGTTCTCTGTTCGCTGCGGACAACTCGTCCACTGGGGGATGTCTGGTTGGCTGCCAGTTGGTTGTCGGTCCGTCGGTTCCAACTCGTTTGGTTGTCTGTGGAACCATGCGCGGCGGTCACCTCGCGTCTGAGATCACGACCGGAAGTTCCCATGTGACGGCGAACGGCACCCAGGACGCGGTGTGTCAGGATCTGTCGCAGCCAGCACCACAGTTCGCCTCGGCTGTGCCCGCGAAAACTCCGGAAGTCACGACACGCGTGCAACAGCGTGTCCTGGACGATGTCGGAGGGACTCGTGCGCACCCCCAACCGTCCCGACACTTTCTGTTGTGCCAGTTGTTCGAGTCGGGTGCGGTAGACGCCCAGCAGTGGGCCCAGGTTGCACTCGTTGGGTGTGATCGAGTGTGCCAGGTCCGCTTGAGGCGCATGTCCCGCGTCATGCGCAGTCGTGTGATCCACAATGACTCTCTATGAGAAGCACATTGCGTGCCAAGACACGATGACGCGTGATCACTCGATAAAACCGCGGAAAACCGAATCCACGTTCTGCTGGGAGGAGTGTCCGGGTGTGGCGAATTGACACAGCCAGCCGGGCCGGTGTTGCGAACTGATACACCTTCGGCGTTGCTGTCACACCGCGGTATCAAGGCTGGCTCAGCCAGCGCCGTTGTAGAGAACGTCCATGACGCTGCCGGTGTTCAGGTGCACCGGACGACCGAGGCGATCCTTGATCATCGTGGCCGGGTTGATTCCCAGCGAGTCGTAGATCGTGGCGCCCATGTCATTGGGGTGGTAGGGCGTGGTGATCGGCTGACCACCGATGTTGTCGCTGGCCCCGATGATCTGTCCGGGACGGGTCCCGCCACCGGCGAAGAGGGCCGAGTAAACCGCGGCCCAGTGGTGCCGTCCGGGGACCTTCTGGTTGGGCAGTGGCGAGATGGTGGGGGTCCTGCCGAATTCGCCGACACAGACGACCAGGGTGGTGTCGAGCAATCCTCGGTCCTTGAGATCGTCCAGCAGCGCGCTGAGGCCGTTGTCCAGGGCCGGCAACATGGTCCGGAGTCGCGGGAAGTGGTTGACGTGGGTGTCCCACATCTGCACGTGTCCCATGCTGGCCTGGATCACCGGGATTTCCATTTCGACCAGGCGACGGGCCAGCAGCAGTGTCTGGCCGTACTTGTGCCGTCCGTATCGATCGCGAACCTTGTCGCTCTCGGCGTTGATGTCCAGGGCCCCCTTGAGTTGCCGGGATGACAACATCGAGAAAGCGGCCTGCTGCTCGCTGGTGTACTTGATGCCCTGTGGCGATTGCTCGATGCCCTGCTGCCGTTCGTCGATGGTTCGCAACAGCTTGCGACGATCGTCGAGCCGGCTGAAACTGAGTCCATCAAGCAGCGAGAGGTCGTTGACCTTGTAGTCCTTGGTGTTTGGGTCGCTGTTGAGCACGAATGGGTCGTGCTTGGGGCCGAGAAATCCCGAGTGTTGGCCGGGCCAGACCAAAACGCCCTCGATCAGCGGGTTGGGAACGGTGACCTGGCTGGGCAGGCCATCGGCACGAGGTCTCAACAATGAAACGCCACCGCCATAGCACGGCCAGTCGGACCGCTTGAGTGACTTGTCCTGGTTGGAGTTGCCGGTGAACGGCTGGACGTAGCCGGTCAGGGCGTTGTGAGAGCCCGAGAGGTGCCGGTTGTCACCGTGGTGCATCGAACGGACGACCGAGACCATGTCGGCACGCTCGGCCATCTTGGCCATCTTGTCGGAAAACTGGATGCCGGCGAGTTTCGTCGAGATGGCCCCGAATTCGCCCTTGGCCTCGGAGGCCTCCGGCTTGGGGTCCCACATGTCGATCTGGCTACCGCCGCCGGGCAGGAACACCAGCACGACCGACTTGACTCGTGGCGGATGGTGCAAGGCGGCTGCAGCCTGTTGCCGGCCCAGAACACCAGACAGCCCCAGTCCAAAGAAGGATGAGCCACCAATCTGCAGGATGTCACGGCGATTGAGCATGCGAACGGTTCTCTTGGCTTCCTGGTCCTGGCTTGATCAGACCCACTCCCCGGGTCGATTCGGGGACGACGAATCCACCGTTCCCGATGTGTTCCATTATTGACTGAATCGAACCGCTGAGGCAATGGGAGCCAGTTTTGTTATCGGAAATCCGGATCTTCGGACGATTGGACCGCAAGTTCCTCTACCTGGACAGGCAGTAGAGCCATTCCTTGCGACTGCCGTCTGTTGTGGCGACGCGGTGGAAAATGCGACTGCCACAGATGGCCATCGAGGAGTAGGTTTGCTGTCCCAGGCGATTCTTGGCCTTGATGTCCAGCCCCTCCCGACTGGCGGCAAAAACGGTGGTTTGTCCCGATTCGTCGGTGGCATAGAGGTTGCCGCCGGCGAGTACCAGCGAGGAGGTGAAAACCCCTCCGAGCCGTTTTTTCCAGAGCGTTTTTCCGGTGGTCGTGTCCCAGGCCGTGGCGATTCCGGCGTCCAGTACGGCGTAGAGGGTTTTCTTGTGAGCGACCATCGAGGGGACGTAGACGCGCTGGTTGTTTTGCCAGGCGGTCTTGCCGGATCCATCGGCGAGAACGGCCTGGACGTGGTTGCGCGGGTAACCTCCACTGGTGAAGATCCTTGTGCCGTCGGTCACCACTGAAGTGACACACTCGGTCGTCGCTCCGTCGATCTCCCAGAGTTTCTTTCCGGTTTGCGGATCGTACGAGGAGACCAGGTTGGTGCCGACCATCAGGGCCTGGTCCCTGCCGGAGACTCGCAGCACGATCGGCGAGGTGTAATTGGCCTTCTTGGGGCGAGCCTGTTTCCAGGCCACCTTCCCGGTTGCCCGCGACATGGCCACCACGGCTCCACCGCCCCGGTTGTCGGCCGAGACGAGCACCAGTGAGCCAAACAGGCATGGTGAGGAACTGAATCCCTGGTGAGTGCGGTAGTTGCTGACGGTGGTTTGCCAGACGATCCGACCGGTGAGATCCAGGGCGGATGTGACGACGGCACCCTTGTGCAGGAAGTTGACGTAGATCTTCTGGCCATCACACGCGGGAGTGCAACTGGCCTGGCTGCTCTTTTTGTTGCCACGAGTTTCCAGGGGCCCACGGTGCACGATGGTTTTCCAGGCGGTCTTGCCGGTCTTGCGGTCGAGGCAGAAGACCGTCTGTGTTCCGGCTGCCCGATTGGAGGTGGCCAGGAACACGTGAGCACCCAGCACCGAGGGGGAACCGTGCCCCTGTCCGGGAATCGCCACTTTCCAGGCCACGTTGGACGTGTCGCTCCAACTGATCGGTGGTGTCTGTCCATCGGCGGCCACGCCGTCTCGCCCGGGGCCGCGCCACCACGGCCAGTCGTTGGACGTGGTCTTGATGGGAGCCGTTCCGGCGGCAGCGGTGTTGGCTGAGAGTTCCTCGGCAAAAACGCGAGGTGCCGAGAGGAACGCGAGAACCAGCAGGAGTGTGGTTGGAAGAGAATTTTGATGGGGCATTGGGGCACACACATTGAGGAAAGGTTGGCAGCAAGATAGCGAGGAACAGGCAGGGCCGACAGCCCGAGCGTTCTCGCATACGGCCATCCGTCGGACGGTGTCAGGCAAACAGGCCGTCGATGGGTTCGGCCCGGTAGACCGGGTAGGGGCGATCGGCGGCATCGTGCCAGTGGGCGTCGTGTGGGATGCCCAGGGCGTGGTAGATCGTTGATGCAAAGCTCTCGGGCGTCTGTGTGTCGGAGGCGGGGTAGGCACCGCTCTTGTCCGACGACCCGATCACCCGGCCGCCGGCCACGCCGCCGCCGCCGATCATCACCGTCTGGCATTGTCCCCAGTGGCCACGGCCGACCGTCTTGTAGACGCTGGGAGCGCCATTGAAAATTCTCGGGGTGCGACCAAATTCGCCGGCGATCACCACCATCGTGTTCTCGAGCAATCCGGAATCCGACAGGTCGTCGAACAATGCCGAGATGGCCAGGTCGGTGGGCGGGAACAGGAAGTTCTTGGCCAATGGGAATGCGTTGCCGTGCAGGTCCCAGGTGCCCATGTTGCCCAGGTTGACCTGGACCAGGTTGACACCCAGTTCGACCAGTCGCCGCGCCATCAGCAGTGACCAGCCAAATGAGTTGTTGCCGTATCGTTGAAGTGTCTTGGGATCGGATCGACGCACGTCAAACGCATCGCGAACTCGGGGATCAGCCAGCAGCGAGACGACTCCCTGCCGGGCCCGGCCGTAATCGGCCGATGCGGCCGACTGTTCCAGTTGCTCTCGCTGTTTTTCGACGATGTCGAGCAATTCAACGCGGCGGCGGAATCGTGGAGCGAAAACTCCCTCGGGCAGTGAAATGTTGGGCACTTCAAACCGCCAGTCGTCACGGTCGGAGTGGTTGCCCCTGTGCAGGTTGTAGAGGTAACCGGGAAACGCGCCCGAGAAGGCATGGTAACCGTGGGGCTTGTCGGTCATGTTCAGGAACCACGGCTCGTGATGGGACCCCAGTTTGCCGGCGAACTGGCCGGGGAACACACCCTGCTGGCTGTGAATGACCTTTTCGGGCAACACGATGCTGTTGGCCAGGTTGCTGCGAGCGTCGGTCATGGCTCCGGCCACCGCGGCAATGGACGGCCAGTCGTCACCATGCGGTCGGCTGGACCGGAACGGCGTCTTGTCGCGACGCCCTGTCAGCATGATGTAGGTGCCGGATTGGTGTCCGGTGTCGGGGTGGCTCAGTGACCGCACCAGGCTCCAGCGGTCACTTTGTCGAGCCAGCCGGGGAAAGTGCTCACAGATCTCGATCCCGGGAGTGGCGGTCTGGATCGGAGAAAATTCACCGCGGTACTGGCTTGGCCCCTCCGGTTTCATGTCGAACGTGTCGTGTTGCGACGCTCCCCCGGTCAGGAAGATGAAAATGACCGAGCGGGGTTTGGGCGCTGCCGGCCCGGCCGCTGCGGCCCGCATCGCAGCGATGCCGGGCATGCCCAGGCCCAGCAGACTGATGGACCCAGCCTGCAGCAGTTGGCGTCGGGTCGAGACGTGTGACAGGTTCGGCACGTGTGATTGTGAGGAGGGCGTCATCGAGCGGTTCTCCAGCAAGGGGACATTCACACTACCCCATTTTCAATCCACTTGAAACGGTCTTTCCCGGGGGCCGGTCACCACACCGGGGAACACTCCCGGTGGTTCGCAAATCGTGTCGCGGTTTGAGAGTATGGTGGGCATGTCTACATTTCATCGCCGTTGCCTGTTGGCCGTGCTGGCCTGGTTGTCTGTTCCCCTGGTTTGCCTGGCTGGAGAGGCGCCTGTCTTTGGACAACAGGTCCTGTTTCGCTCCGGGACCCAGAAGACTCACACGTTCCGGATCCCATCGCTGGTGACAACCCGGAAAGGGACGGTGTTGGTTTTCTGTGAGGCACGGCGTGAAAGTGGCCGCGACCACAGCAATATTGACCTGGTCCTGAAACGCAGCGATGACGGTGGCGCGAGTTGGGGAGCCATGCGGGTGCTCTTTGACGATGGCCCGCACACCGTGGGCAATCCGTGCGCGGTTCTCGATCGCCGCACCGGCACCATCTGGCTGACATTTTCCAAGAACAACAAGCAGGTGTTGCTGAGCAGCAGTGCCGATGACGGTCGGACGTGGTCCAGGGCGGTCGATATCACGCGGGGCGCGCTGCCCTCTGCCTGGGGCTGGGTTGGTCCGGGGCCGGGCCACGGAATCCAGTTGCGACACGGCCCACATGCCGGACGGCTGGTGATTCCGGCCTGGGCGGGGATCGAAAAGGACGTGCCATTCGGCCGACGGCAACTCTCCTATGCCTTCTTCAGCGACGACTCGGGCAAGACTTGGCAATACGGCAAGCCGGCCACGGTGGACCAGTCCGACGAGTGCGAGGTTGTCGAACTTTCCGACGGCCGGTTGTACATGAACGCCCGCAGCCGGATGGGCAAGAAGCGGAGAGCTTTTTGTCTGAGTTCTGATGGTGGAGCGACCTGGTCGCCGATTTCTCATCACGAGGGAATGCCCGAACGGAGTTGCCAGGGCAGCCTGGTGCGGGTGGGGCGCAAGGCGATCGTGGTCGCACATCCGGCCGACACGAAATCCCGCCGGCTGTTGACGGTTCGTTTGAGCCGTGACGAGGCGAAGACCTGGCCGGTGTCTCGGGTGGCCGAGGTCGGACCGGCGGCTTACTCGGACATGGCCACCAACGGCGATGGTGACGTGTTGTTGGCCTACGAGGGCGATGACTACCGGACGATCAAGCTGGTGCGGTTTAACCTGGCCTGGTTGACCGAGGGCAAGACCAAGTGATCGCGGTGGTTGTGGCTCAGATCAGTTCGCCAATCAACCCGCGTTCCTCGAGCACGTATCGCGGCCGGCCGGCCGGGTCGGGAAACTTCAGTGACGGGTCGATGCCGAGGTGGCGGTAGATCATTGCCTGCACGTTGTTGGGCCCATAGGGAGCGGCGATCGGGTAGCCGCCCTTGGAGTCTGATGCGCCGATGACCTG
>PBOU01000208.1 GCA_002724415.1 Planctomycetaceae bacterium | reverse complement strand
GCGGTGTCGACGATCCCGCGAGTGCGACAACCGGGCAGTTCGTCGTGGACGAAGTCGGCCAACGTGGCGAGTCGCTCGCGGAGCACGTCGTGATAATCGAGTGAACCGGTTGCGTAGCGGGCCACGCGAGCCGGGATGCCGGTTGGCGGTTGGTCAGAATCGGCCGCCGCCGATCCCATGCTCGGCTCGGACGACGCCCGGTAGTTCATTCCCAGCATGACCAGGCTCACCGAACCGGTGAGCACGGCCTCGGGATGCGAGTACGCCTCGCGCCGCCGTGAGAGGTAGCCCATCTTTCCGTCGAAGCCCGATTCGAGCCAATCATCGAAATGATCGAGGCTCTCGGGGGTTCCGGCGTCTGCGATGCCGACCAGGTCGAACCCGATTCGCCGGGCCTCGGTCCGGATCGCATCGGAGAGGACTGCATTCGTGGAGCCGTTCACGATTCGGCCATTTGCGACCATTGGGCCTGCCCGACCTCGAGCACCTGGTCGTCCTCGAGGACGTCCAGCGGTGAGTATTGTGGGTGGCGGATCGGCTGGTATGGGTTGTTGCGGGCGGCGTTGTAGCAACAGATGAAGGCCCACCGTGGATCGGGCGTGGTGTTGGCATCGGACCGGTGCAGCAGGTTGCAGTGGAAGAACACGGCGTCGCCGGGGGACAGCGTGACCGGGACGGTGTCCAGTTGCTGTTGGATGGCCGCGACCCGTTCCGGGTCGGCCCCGGTCTGGTCGCCCTTGATGCCGTGCTCAATTCGTCCCATGTGGTGTGAACCGGCGAGCACCTGCAGGCAACCGTTCTGGCGAGTGGCCGGGTCGATGGCGATCAGGCAACTGGCCAGCAGGGGATAGAGACAGGCGTAGTCGTACCAGTAGCCGTAGTCCTGGTGCCATGCCCACGCGCCGGCGGTCTGCTGGTCCTTGAAGATCAACTTGTGGTGGTAGTGGTAGACCTCGCCGCCGAGCAACTCCTCCATCGGGCCGACAATTCTGCGACTGCGGGCGATGGTGCTGTAGATGTCCCGGGTGAGTTCGTTGCGGACCCGGAGCGAGACAGCTCGCCCCTCTCCGTCATCTCGAACCGATGCGTCAGCTCGCAATTGGACGTCGTCCCGGGCGATTCGGCCCAGCAACTCGGTTTCCTCGGCCGAGAGCAAGTTCTCGACGATGAAGAAGCCATCCTGCTCCCAGGCGGTCATCTGGTCCGGGTTGAGCATGGCGTGTGGATCCGCTGGGCGGGCTGAGGAACGACCTAGCACTTGCGAATTTTCTCGCGTCCCTGGGTCACTCCGGCTGTCGCATTGCGGGTGTCGACCACCATTCGGGCGTGTTGAACGATGTGTTCGTAGTCGTAGGCGGTGTGATCGGTTGCAATCAGCACGCAGTCCTGGGAGGCGAGAAACTCCGGTGTCAGCTCGGTGCTCGAGAGGTCGGGCACGTCATGATGTCGCATGCTGGGCAGGACGGGGATGTGGGGGTCGTTATAAGACAACTCGACACCACGGTCTCGCAACAGGTCCAGCAGCACGAACGAGGGACTCTCGCGAGGGTCGTCCACGTCTTTCTTGTACGCCATTCCCAGCAAGCAGATGCGGCTGCCTCGCAGGGCCTGGCCCTGTTCGTTGAGGAATTCCATCAATCGACTGACGACGTACTCGGGCATCTGCGAGTTGATTTCGCCGGCGAGTTCGATGAAGCGGGTGGACAGCCCCTGCTTGCGGGCCAGCCAACTCAGGTAGAACGGGTCGATTGGTATGCAATGGCCACCCAGCCCAGGACCCGGATAGAAGGCCTGGAAACCGAACGGCTTGGTGCTGGCCGCGTCGATCACGTCCCAGACATCGATATCCATGCGGTCCAGTAGCATCTTCAACTCGTTGACCAACGCGATGTTGACCGCGCGGTAGGTGTTCTCGAGAATCTTGCAGGCTTCGGCCACCTCGGGACTTCCCACCGGGATCACCTGGACGATGGCCTGCTCATAGAGTGCCGTGGCCAGGCGGTTACTGGGTTCGTCGATTCCCCCGACGACTTTGGGAATCCCTGCAGCCGAGTAGTCCGGATTGCCGGGGTCCTCTCGCTCGGGACTGTAGGCCAGGAAGTAATCGCTGCCCACCGCCAGGCCGCTTTCGGCCAGGAGCGGGAGCACGACATCCCGCGTGGTGGTCGGGTAGGTGGTGCTTTCCAGCACCACCAGTTGTCCGGGCCGCAGTGAGGCCGCGATGGATCGCGCCGTGCCCTCGACGTATCGCAGGTCCGGATCCCGGCTGCCTGTGAGGGGAGTGGGCACACAGATCAGCAACACATCGGCTTCGGCCATCCGTTCCTGGAGGCAGGTCGCCTCGAACTGGCCTTCAGCGATCCAACCCGCGACCGTCTCCGAGTCGATGTGCTTGATGAAACTCTGGCCATTGTTGAGTTGATCGACCTTGGACTCGTCCACGTCGAAACCGAGCACCCGGAACCCGGCGGTGATGAAGGCACCGGCCAGGGGGAGTCCAACATAACCCAGGCCGATGATGCCGACGCGAGCCGATTTGTCCGTGATGGCAGCGAGGAGTTGTTGTTGCACGGGGTGGAGCTTCACGGATGCGTGGACGCCAGGGGGGGGGTTCGGCGGCTTGTTACGGCTTGGTGACGGTCACCATCAGCGGGGAACTGCTGTAGGTGGCCTTCATGACGAAGTTGATCGAGATGTTTGCCATGACGGCGATTTGCTGATTCTTGACCGGCGGGGCGTCCTTGGCCGCCTTGAGGACGATTTGTCCCTGGCTGGCCTTGCCGGTGATCAGCGTCTTGCTGGCGGCCGCGTCGATCGTGACTCCCTTGGGAAGCGAGTTGCCGTACACGGTGCCCAGGTGCTGGAACAACACATCGAGTGTCACGTTCTTGGTGAATCCGGGGGCGCGTTTGAAGTTGACGGTGATGGTTGTCGAGGCACCGGGTTTCAGTGTCACCGCCTGCGTACTCAACTGGATGGACCGGATGTCGGACAGTGCACCGACGTTGACGGCGTGGGTGTCGACCGGCCAATGATTCCTGCCACCTCCGGGCATGTATGTTTCCTGCATCGGACGGGCGACATTCGACAGGGGAGGACCCGTGGGAGCCTTGGCCGTCTGGATCTCGGTGCCGCTGACGGTGATGTTGGAAATGTCCGGCTTGGCATCGGCGGCAGCCGCAAGAATGATGCAGCCGTCGGTCCCGGTCGGGAGGATGCGTCCGCACCGGGCAGTGACGCCCTTTGGCAAGTGGGCGACGTCGAGGTCAATCGCCCCGGAGAAACCGTTGTGACGTTCGACACGGACGAAGATCGCTCCGTGGATGCCTGGAGAAAGCTGGGTCTTGTCCGAATCGAGGAACAGTTCGAAGTAAGGTGTCGCCCTGGTGGTCCGGATCGCGTAGACGTGGCGTGGGCCTCCTCGCAGGTGAACGTCACGCACCTCGATCACGTACTTCCCGTCGGCCGGGACGCTGAAGTTCTCGACCTGGGAATCCTGTGTCAGGCGTTTCAGGCGACGAAAGTCATCGTTGAGCGAGAGTTGTTTCCCGGAGGCGTCGAGGATGCGGAGGTGCGGGTCGAGGGCGCTGCCGGCACGGCGGGCCATCACCTCGAAGGTGTACTTTTCGCCCTTCTTGGCCTCGAAGACAAAGCAGTCGATGTCCGCCTCGGATTCGATCCGGCCGTTGATGGTCGAGGGCACGGTGACGGCCTGGGCGGACTTGACGTCGTTGTTGTTCGTATCGGCTTCGATGGCCGTCGGCAGGGTGCTGGTGACCACCTGCACGGGGTTGCTGAGACCGGATGCCAGGGACAGCCGTTGCCAGGATCGTCCGGAGGGCGAATTGGCCGGCAGGTTGATCTTGAGCGGTCCGACGGTGTCCAGGTGATGTCCGATCGGGGTCAACGGGATGTCAGTTCCCACGGCGACGGCCAGCGGGTGAATGGTCTCAACGACCGGCCGGCTGTGTGATTCGATCGAGTACTGCCAGAAACTGTTGCCCTGGAAACGCACATCACGAATTTCCAGGGTGTATTCGCCATCGGCCGGAGCAGTGGTGGCCAGGAATGGGTCGGCGAAGTAGTAGTTGTCCGAGGCGGCCAGCGTGGCACCGGTGGCGGTCCTGAGAGTGAGAATCGGGTCGACGTGTTTCTGGAGATCGTGGATCCGATCCTGGAGCCGTTGTGACCGGACGTGAAAGGAGAGCGGCTGGCCCTTTTTGGCCGTGAACTTGAAGACGTCGACGTCCTCCGCCTTTTCGATCGCCCCGCAGATGGTTGTGGGCAGCGTGATGGCCTGCGCCTTGTCAGCAGAATCGTTGTTGCCAGATTCGTTGACGATCTTGTCGGCGACGACCACGATCTGTCCGATCGTGCTGGCACCGCGGGGAGTCGCCAGTCGGAAGTCACGGACCCCCGGCAGAGCATCGGCGGCGATGGTGAACTTCAGTTTCAGCGATGTCAGGTTGGGCGTCTTCCCGTCCTTGGGCTTGGCCACCGGGACGACTTCCGCCGTGACACCCTGGCCGGTGACGAGAACCTTGTAGGCCCCGTACAGGTTGTAACGGGAACTGACGGTGTGTTCGGAGGTGTGTCCCACCTGGGCAGCAACGGGCTTGAGGCTCATCAGCATCGGGTACTGGGCCGCCGCGGAGCGTGGCACGGCGCCGACCAGGAGAAGTACGATGCCAATTCCGAGAACAGGACTGAAGAAACGGCTGAACATGACGGGATGCACCCTGGGGATCAGTGAACGAAAAGGAACTGCTTGGAATTGAGCAGGGCCCACAGCAGGTCCTCGTAGCATTCCTTGGGATTGGGGCTGGCTGCCAGGAACTCGCGGCACGCCGACTGCTCTTCAGCCGATGGGCGGCGGGACAGGGTTGCCAGGTAGAGTTCCTCGATGATCGAGTCGTGAGTCGACTTGGCGGCCAGCAGCTTGCCGACACGCCCGGTCTTGTTGGCCACCTTGGCTGCGATCGTGTCGCCGTTGAGCGTGTGCAGGGCCTGGGCGAGATTCTCATCAGGCGAGCGTTCGCATTCGCAGACGCTGGCCCGCTTGGGCTTGGCGAATGTCTTGAGGAAGTAGTTGGAGTAAAAATCTCCGGCGTCGGGTAGTTCAATTGCCCGTGTGCCCAGCGGCAGGCTCTTGAACTTTGTCCTCACGCCGGTGGCCTCGTCGACGGCATCAAGCAGCGATTCGGCCGCCAGTCGCTTGACCCGGTAATAGCTGTAGAAACGGGTGTCGGAGACATTGGCCTTGGTTGGCTGGGAACCCAGTTGATAGAGCCGGCTGGAGACGATGGCTCGCAACAGTTTCTTGAGATCGTAGTTGCTCTGGACAAAGTGCTCGGACAGGGCGTCCATCAGTGCGACGTTGGTGGGTGGATTGGTGGAACGCAGGTCGTCGACCGGCTCGACCAGGCCACGGCCCAGCAAGTAACTGACATAGCGGTTGACCACGTTCCTGGAAAAGAACTCGTTCTGTTTTCCGGTGAGCCACTTGGCGAGTGGGATGCGGAGATCCAGCGGGTGCTCGACCGGTTCGCCACCCAGCGGCGTCGCCTTGCCCGTGGTTCCGGCCTTGACGATCACGACCGACTCACCACCGAAGAGCCCAAACTCTTCGCTTCTCTTGGTGCCCACCCCTTTGAAGAAGGCGGCGAACCCGTTGTAGTCACCCTGGCTGTATTTCTCGAAAGGGTGATGGTGGCACTTGGCACATTCGAGCCGAATGCCCAGGAAGAGCTGGGCGGTTGACTCGGTCAGGTCGTTGGCGTTGCCGTTGATGCGGAAGTAGTTGGCCGGTCCGGACGAGTAGATTGATCCCTTGGCGGTGACCAGTTCCCCGACGAACCGGTCGAAGGACTTGTTGATTCGGAATGACTCGCGGATCCAGTTGTGCAGGGCCCACATGCCCTGTTCACCGAGCTTGTTGCTGCTGTTGCGGATCAGGTCCGACCACTTCAGCGTCCACCACGCGGCGTAAAGATCGTTGTAACGGTCACGGGCGGGGTCGCCGGTCAGTCCCAGCAGTTCGTCGATCAGGCGTTGTCTCTTGTCGGGATGTTTCGAGTCGATGAAGTCCCGGGCCATCTGGGGAGAGGGCAGGGTGCCGATCAGGTCGAGCGTCACCCGCCGCACAAAGGTGGCGTCGTCACAGAGTCCCGACGGTTCGATTCCCAGTTCACGGAATTTTGCGGAGGCGAGTTCATCGACGAAGTTGTTGTTCTTCCAGTCGTCCATCGTGGCACTCGTGGAGAACGGGGTGACGAACATCGCGATGGCGGCCTGGCCCTCGAAGCGGATCATGACCGGGGCCTGCCCACGATCGCTGGCGGTGACCAGTCCCGAGGGGGCCACGTCAAGAATCGACTCGTCCATCGAGTCGTACTTGGCCCAGGCGGTGACATCACGGCTGGTCTTGTCGCTGTAATGGGCGATGACCTGCAGTTGCTGTTGAGCCCGCACGTCGCAGACCCGTCGCTTGGGGAAAACTTCCAGCCGGGTGACCTTGGGGGCCTTGCTGCTGGGGGCGGGGGCTCCGGAGAGGAGCCAGGCGACCAGGATCTCGTGATCGATCGAATCCCCGTCGAGACGGTGGCCGCCCCCGTGCGGGACCTTCATGGTTGGCTTGCGGAGAAACAGGCTGTCCCGGGGAGACACCAGGCTGACTCGTCGCTGGTGTCGTTCTCGAACGATCGCCGTGCGGTCGCGACCCGGGTCGAATCCAAACACCGAGAGCTTGAATCCACCCTTACCGTACTGGGCAGCGTGGCACGAGCCACTGTTGCAGCCGTGCTTGCTGAGGATCGGGCCCACCTGCTCGCGGAAACCGATGGCTGGATTGTCCACCAGGCCGCTGACGGTCACCTCGACCAATTGCACCTGGCCACCATCAACGGCAGTCCGGACCTCGACACGTGCTGTTCCATTGTGGCGAGCCTGCAGTTCGCCGGCGGGGGTGACACCGACAACCTCGGGATTCAGCGACGTGTAGCGGACAGCCCGGGTCAGGTCGTTGGAGCGGTCTGTCGGGCCATTGCCGTTGGTCAGTTCGCTGACGACCAATTGGAGCCGCGAGAAATTGCCGACCAGCGACGCCTTGGCGGGAGTCACCTGGAAGCGTGGTCCGTCGGCAGCCACAACTGGAGCCGCCAGCAGGAACGAGAAAATCAGGAACCACATCCCGAAGCGGGAGGCGATGCGATGGTTCGGGGAGTGTCTCACGACGAGGTCTCCGGTGGGTGCCGAACGGGCGGCGAGTCAAATTGTGGTCGCCGATTGGACAGCACAGCGAGGCGTGGATGGTGGTGGCGACACGGTCGCCGGTAGGTGGGTTCATTATGTCCGGTGGATCGAGCCGATGCTATAGGAGGGCCAACGGGTCAATCTGCGTTGATACATCCAAATCCTTGCTGGTAGAATTGGAATCCCACCGGGGCCACCCTGACAGGCCCTGAAATTCGGCATTACGGCAGGAACGCGAATGGTCCTGTTGCCGACATCACTAAGCGAGACAGAAACCATGCTGGATCTTCTGCCCGGACTCGACCACGACTGCGAACGGATTTCACGTCGTTGCCTTCTGCAAGTGGGCGGCCTGGCGGGGCTGGGGTTGTCCTTGCCGACGATGCTGGCCGGTCGACAGGCCGCAGCCGCACGAGGCGAGGATACCAAGGAGATCAACTGCATCCTGGTCTGGACGCGAGGTGGGACGAGCCACCACGACACCTTCGACCCGAAGCCCGAGGCGCCGTTGAGTGTCCGGGGTGAGTTTGGAGTCATCGACACGGCGATCCCTGGTGTGCAGTTCACCGAGATCGTTCCCAACATGGCTCGCGAAGCGAAGCGGTTCTCGGTGTTGCGTGGCTGGAATCCGCGAAACGGTAGCCATGGGACCGCCGATCAGTGGGTGATGTCGGGACGGCGATTCAACCCGGCGATGGCCTACCCGACCTACGGTTCGGTGGTCAGCCACCACAAGGGGTTCAAGAGCGTGTTGCCGCCCTTTGTGCAGTTGGGCAGCAATGTCGACCGTCGTTACGGCGGGGGCACCTCGGGGATCCTGGGCATCGAGCACAGCCCGTTCGAGATGCTGGCCGATCCCAACGTCAAGCCGTTCAGTGTCCGCGACATCACTCCCCCGAAGGGAGTGTCGATGAAACGCGTTGATCGCCGTCGTCAGATTCTCTCGAAGATCGATGCCCTGCAGCGACGAGTCGACCTGCAACCGATCGCTTTCGAGGCCCTGGACGATTTCTACAAGGCGGCGATGAACATCATCACAGCGCCGGAGACCAAGACGGCCTTCGACGTCGATTCCGAGGACGCCAAGTTGCGAGATCGCTATGGCCGGAATCGTTTTGGCCAGAGTTGCCTGTTGGCCCGACGGTTGATCCAGTCGGGAGTTCGGTTTGTCACCGTCACCGACGGTGGCTGGGACACCCACCAGAACAACTTCAATTCGCTCAAGAACAGTCGCATTCCTCCCGTGGACAAGGCGTTGCCGGTTCTCCTGGAGGACCTGGCCGATCGTGGAATGCTTGATTCGACACTGGTGATGTGGCTGACCGATTTTGGCCGCACGCCCAAGATCAACTCGGCCAGTGGTCGTGACCACTGGTCGACCTCGGGTTTCGCGATCATGTCCGGAGCGGGAATTCCGCAGGGACAGATCCTGGGCGAGACCGATGGCGAGGGGGGCCAGGTGGTCAAGAACGAGTACCACAGCGACGACATTGCCACGACGGTTTACAAGAAACTGGGGATCCCTCACGACCTGGTCGTGAAGTCCCCGGACGGTCGCCCCGTGCAGTTGATCGAGGGCAAGCCAATCCGCGAGTGGATGTAAACCGGGCCCGTCGCGTTTGGTGGAACGGGACCCGTCCTAGCCTGCCATCAGCAGGTCCGAGTAGGACGTGCCGACGATCGCCTCGTCGTGGATCTTGAAGTCGCGTTGCAGAGTCTCGAGTTGGGCGTACCCGTCGGCCTCGTCCTGGCCTTCCTCCAGCACAGCCTCGAACTCCAGGAAGTTCCCCAACCCCTCGACCTCATCGAGATGGATCCTGACGTTCTCGTGAAGGAACAGGCGACGGGTCTTGCGAACCACGACCTGGATTCCCAGTCCCGCATCCAACGCGTCAATGATGGGGGCGGGGCGAGGGACGGGGACAACGTGAAATTGGCTGGTTCGTGCGGCCACCGAGTCGGGGCGTGCGTACCAGATCAACTCGGCCGACTCTCCCTTCACCCGGCTGGTGATCTCTCGCAGTTTCAGCCGGCCGTCGGCGGCGTGAAAATAGGTGTCGACCTGGACGAGGGTGTCGGCATCGGTTGAGCCGAGTCCACCGGCGATATCGGCTCCCGCCTGGAGGTCGGGATAACGGGCTTTCAGTTCGACATTGCGGCGCGTCACAGGATCGTGTTTCCCTGCACGGTTGCGGTGCCCGCGGGGATGTCCAGCAGCTTGTCGCTGGCACCGCCCACGAGGTTGTTTTGCACCAGGTTGTCACGGCTGTTGCCCCGCACGCGGATCGCCTGTCTCATCGACGGCTTCTCGCGACGGTCGATGATGCTGTTGCCCGAGATGCGGCAACGGTGGCAGTTGGTCAACTCGACACCACGGACCAGCGAGTCGAGCAGTTGGCATTCGCTGATTGCAAAATCCTGGCAGTCTTCGAGCGTGACGGCGGCTCCGGCATCGGCGGATCCGTAGCAGAGTCGACGGGCGACCATCCCGATCAGCGAGGCGTCGCGGCAGCGGACGAACCGCAGGCCATCGCGTTGCGGGGCCTCGTCATCGCCTCGCCAGACAAACGTGTTGCTGCCGATGGCCATGCCCGCGCAGTCCTCGGCCAGGATCGACAACTCGTTTGAGTCGTAGATCGTGTTGCCGGTGATCGCGACCCGCTCGACATGCTTCAACTCGATGCCCCGTGTCTGGGACCCCAGCACGTTGCCGGCAATGGTGACCAGTCGGGCGGCCGCCGCTCCGGTGGTGTCCTGGCCGTGGATGCGAACGTTGCAGCCGCCCGGTTGAATGGTGGCCTGCAGCGTGTTGCTGCTGATGGTCACCTCGCTGATCACTCCCCGCGGGGCCTCGAACCAGATTTCCGCTCCCCGGGGTTCGCCCTGTGGCGACTTGTCGACACCCGGATGGTGGTTGTACTCGATGTCGTTCCCGGTGATTTGCAGGTTGTGGACATCGCCGTCGAGTGACTTGATGCCGGCCTGCTTGTTCCAACTGATGTGATTGCCGTGCACGATGATCTGGTGCAGGTTGCAGCGGTCGAAGAACAAGCCGTAGCGGTGGTTGTCCAACAGGTGGGAATCGCTGAGTACAAAGTCCCGGTTCCGCTCGACCAGCCGGATGCCGTCCACGCACCGTCGCACCAGCACTTCCCGGATCGTGGCCTTGGTGGTCTTGCGGAGTTCAATTCCCGAGGCCTCGGCGTGGCGGCCGAGGATCTCGATCCCGCTGATCGTCGGGAATCGTTCCTTGTCCCAGGTGTGGGGTTGGTACGAGCTGGGCTGGGCTGTTCCACGATGGTCGCCGACAATCCGCAGGGCCGGGCCGGGGCCATCCATGATGATCCGCGAGGTGCCACCCAGGCCGCGGACGGCGGCGTAGCCGGTGCGGGTGGTGTCGATCACGATGGGTCGGGTGATCCGGTAGGAGCCCTTGGCGAGTTCCAGGACCCCGTCGCCGGCGGCCAGGGCGTGTTCCAGTGCCTCGGTGTCGTCGCGGCGGCCGTCTCCGGCGGCTCCAAAGTGATTCACGAATGCCATCGGGTCGTCTCCGGTTGGCGTGTTGTGCTGATGGTGGATCGGGCGTGTATCTTGACCGACCGGGGAGATCAACTGAAGCGTGACGGGGCGGGTTCTCTTCCTGGTCGACCGCGCGAGCCTGCCGGTCGGACCGGTGTTTACCCGGCTCGCAGGACAACCCGGGTCAATTCCGGTCGACAGAGGAATCTCATCGGGTGCCGCCCCGAGAGGCCCCGGCTGACGATCATCAACGTTTTGCCGTGCTGAAACTCGCCGCTGGCGTATCGGACCCCGTACCGGCTGGGCGAGTAGACCGGCCCGATCAGCGGCAGGCAGACCTGGCCACCGTGGTTGTGGCCGGCCAGGACCAGGTCGACGTCCTGGACAACAGCACGCTCGATGTTGTCGGGTGTGTGGCTGAGCAACAGGCGGAACGTGCCCTCGGCCTTCGATGGAAAGTCGGGATGCTCACCCATCCATGGCAACTCGGTGCCACCGATTTCCAGGTGATGTCCCCGGTGCTCCAGGGTGATGCATTGGCCCGCGACATCGGTCCAGCCCGCCTCGCCGGTGGTCACCTGCCGGATCCGGTCGGGTTTCTGGTGACTGTCGTGGTTGCCCAGGATGAAGCAACGGTCCAGTCGTGATTCGATTCGTCCCAGCGTCTCGGGCAGCCAGTCGATGAGATGGACATCGTCGATCAGGTCGCCGGTGCAGACGGCCAGGTCGGGCTCGAGTGCGTTGGTCACATCGACGACCGCCTCGAACCAACGGCGTTGGATCGTGCCGGTCAGGTGCAGGTCGGTCCACTGGACAATGGAGAACCCGTCCCAGGCCGAGGACAATCCGGGCAGGTGGATGGTGCGAGTTGTCACGTCCAGTTGAAAGGCCTGGTTGAAGGGCAGCCTCGCCATGCCCTGGTGACGTCCGTCGCCGATGGGGCGACCGCCGAGGTCAGCAGCCAGGTCCAGGATCCGTGACGTGCGGTCGACGATGCCGCGAGGACGGGGACGCAGTAGTCGCCAGATGGAATGAACCACCAGCGACACGAGCCCCGCCGAACAGAAACCGGCATAGACCTTCCAGGGGACAGCCATGTCGGACCAGTTTCCCCCGAGAAGAATGCCCGGGTTCCAGAGTCCAATCCAGCCGATCAGCACCGGCGGTCCCAACAGCAGTGCGGCGTCGTGCCACCGTCGCCATTTCAGCAGTCGACGGCGTGGCCACGCGTTGGCGTAGACCCGGTTCAGCCACGCGGTCCACAACTCGCAGTGGCCGGCGTACCAGGCCAGCAGGAGCACGGCGTTGATCAACGGGGAAAATGGGCTCATGGGGCGGTTCCGACAATCCGTCAGGGGTGGTACTACAAAGTCACGTCGCGTTACAACAGGGCCATGGGCTATCGGAACCTGAAAGAATGCCTGGAGGACCTGGAAAGAACGGACCAACTGGTCCGGATCGACCAGGAGGTTGATGGCGACCTGGAGGTGGCCGAGATCCAGCGACGGGTCTACGCCGCCGGAGGGCCGGCCGTCTTGTACTCGCGGGTCAAGGGCTGTCGTTTCCCGTTGGTGTCGAATCTCTACGGGACGTTCGAACGGACACGGTTCCTGTTTCGGGACACGCTGGAGCGGGTCAAGCGGCTGGTCGAACTCAAGGGAGATCCGGGGGCGGCATTGCGGCGTCCTGTCAGCAGTCTCGGCCTGCTGGGCACGGCGTGGTCGATGCGGCCCAAGCTGGTCGGGCGAGGTCCGGTGACCGAGTGCACCGCTCAACTCTCGGACCTCCCGGCGGTCCGCAACTGGCCCGATGACGGTGGCCCGTTCATCACCCTGCCACAGGTCTACACCGAGGATCCCCGGCGGCCGGGTTGGAGGAATTCGAACCTGGGCATGTACCGGGTTCAACTCTCCGGCAACCAGTACCAGCCCGACGGCGAGGTGGGGCTGCATTACCAGATCCATCGGTCGATCGGGTTTCATCACGCGGCGGCGATCGAGCGGGGAGAACCACTGCGTGTGGCGGTGGCCGTTGGCGGCCCGCCGGTGATGGCTCTCTCGGCCGTGATGCCCTTGCCCGAGGGGTTGCCCGAACTGGCGTTTGCCGGAGCACTGGGTGGTCGACGCGTGCGACTGGTCCGCGGGGACACGCACCTGCCGGTACCGGCCGAGGCGGATTTCTGCCTGGTGGGGACGATTGACCCCGAGAGACTGTTGCCCGAGGGACCGTTTGGGGATCACCTGGGCTATTACAGCCTGGTCCACGATTTTCCCGTGATGCGTGTCGAAAAGGTCTACCACCGTCGTGACGCGGTGTGGCCATTCACGGTGGTGGGTCGACCGCCACAGGAGGACACGTCCTTTGGCGAGATCATTCACGAATTGACCGGTCCGGCGATTCCCACCGTGGTCCCCGGTGTGCATGCCGTTCATGCCGTTGATGCGGCCGGCGTCCATCCCCTGTTGCTGGCCATCGGCAGCGAGCGGTACGTGCCGTATGCCCAGGAACGTCAGCCGATGGAACTGTTGACGTGTGCCAACGCGATCCTGGGGCAGGGGCAATTGTCACTGGCGAAATACCTGGTGATCGCCGCTCGCGAGGACAATCCCGGGTTGGACATCCATGACATCGTCGCGATGTTGCGGCATGTGCTGGAGCGGATCGACCCGACCCGAGACCTGCATTTCCAGACGTCAACGACTATCGACACGCTCGACTACACGGGCTCGTCATTGAACCAGGGGTCGAAACTGGTGCTGGCCGCCGCCGGTCCGGTTCGCCGCGAGTTGCCGATCGAGGTGCCCGGCGGAATGACGTTGCCGGATGGCTTTGACGATCCGCGGGTGGCCCTACCCGGTGTGCTGGTTGTGGAGGGACCCACGGCGGGGCCGGGATCCTTGCGGGGTGACATCGAGCGATTGGTCGAGGGATGTCGGGGCGATCACCCGATCAACCGGTTCCCACTGGTCGTGGTGGTTGATGAGAGTGCGTTTGCGACCCGGGCTCTCGAGAACTTCCTGTGGGTGACCTTCACGCGGTCCAACCCGTCCTCGGATGTTCACGGGGTCGAGGCCTTTGTCGACGACAAGCACTGGGGCTGCCGGGGTGCGATCGTGATCGATGCCCGTACCAAGCCGGGACACGCGCCACCCCTGGTCGAGGATCCGGAGGTGACTCGACGGGTGGATGAACTGGCCGCCACAGGTGGCCCGCTGCACGGGATCATCTGAAT
>PBOU01000207.1 GCA_002724415.1 Planctomycetaceae bacterium | reverse complement strand
GGCGTCGACCCGACTCGACCAGGGTCACCACACTGCCGGATGGGAGCCCGTCCACACGGTCCTGCAACTCGGCAACCGCCAGTTCTCCGAATGTCTTCATGTCACCACCGGAGGTCAGTCGCCGTGCAGACATCGACGCCGAACCGTCCAGGACGACGACCAGGTGCACCGATCGATTGACCGAGTCAACCTGTGGACGTGACAGGGCCAGGGCCAGGATCAATGCGGCCAGCAATTCCAGGATCAACGAGGCTGTGATCGGCAACCGCTCACGACGCCGTCCCGGTGAATGAGTCTTCTGGGCCACTCCCCACAGGTGCAGTCCCGAAACATCCAGCCGCGGGTAGTGACGGTGAAACAGGTGGATGGCAGCGATGGCCGGCAAGGCCACCAGTGCCAATAGACCCCAGGGATTGGCAAACGACATCACGCCACCCTCAGGATTCCGGCACCGCACAGGTCCTCACGGCAGGCCTGTTCCAGACCCGGCTCGGCCTCGACCGTCACAAAAGTCGCCTCGGCCCGTCGACACGCCTGGACCAATCCCCGTTGCAAACGACGGAGCCGTTCCAGGTAGTCGTCGATTGCCCTGCCATTGATCACCAGGTCCGCCTCACCGGCCGTTTCGTTGTCGACCAACCGACGCCCGCCCACGGGTGTGGGGTTGGCTTCCCACTCGCCCAGCACCTGGACAACCCAGAGAGTTGATGCCGAGGAGGCAAGTTGCTTGACCAGGGTCTCGGGATCCAGGGGAAACAGGAAATCGCTGATGACGATGCGGATCGACCGGGACTGCAGGGGCACGCTGCCCTCGGAGATCAATTCGGCCAGGGTCGATCGCGATGTGAAAGGCCAATCGACCAGCCGCTCGATCTGGTCCAGCCCAATTCGTTCCAGTGGCCGTTGATCGGCCAGCGGAATCACCACCGGCGATCCCCCCAGCCCTCCGGCGAGCAGCGAAAACAGGCCAGCCAATTGACGGGCCAGGATCGCCTTGGCCGGCACGACACTCATCGACGCACTGGCGTCAACCAGGACCTCGGTCCGGGGACTGATCTCCTCGCGGAACAACCGCACCATCAACGTGTCGCTGCGGCCATACGCCGCCCAGTCCAGGTGCCGGATGTCATCCCCCGGGGTGTACTCGCGGAACTCCTGGAACTCCAGTGAACTGCCGGTCCCCCGACCGAGAAGCTCACCGGCACGACCCGCGGCGGGAGCACGAATCAGGCCGAGTTGGTAGGTGTCGGCCGCACGACGGACGACGGCATCACTACGCATCGAACGAGGCCTCGTGCGGCTGCGGAATTTCTGACGTTGAGTCCTGTCGGACGATCGGTCCGGTGTCGCGAACGATTCGGTCCACGCCGACGTACATCGCCCGGACATTGATCGCAAACACGGTGGCGGCAGTGAAAATCAACATGATCCACGCAATTGCGTAAGAAGTCGGTGGAAACGGGTCCGGCCTGACGACAGCTTCGATCATCACGAATGGCGACAGGGCCCCCAGCCAGACCATCTGTCGTCCCAGTTCGGTGCTGACTAGCCCCGGGACCAGCGAGACGATCGCGACAAAAGCAAACAGGATAATGGTCAGAACTCGGACCGCTGCGGGAGTGAACCGGTAAGAGAGTTTCCGGCACCACCGGCCCAAAGCCGAGGCGATCCCGATCCAGATCAAACCATGCAGCAGGATGACGCACATCGGAAGAAATTCGTGTCGGAATCCTCGCGTGTTGGCCACGACGAACCCCTGGATCAACACTGCCACACCGATCACCGCCAGGTGGCCAAAGACAAGCACGGTGCCCGTGGCACCACCTGGCAGGAACGGCGCGATCAGCAAACGCCGGAATCGGTTCGCCGGCAAGCGACGACGGATCCGCCTCGACAGAAAATCACTCTCCGTCACCAGGACCAACCCGGCGGCGATCCAGTGCAACAGGAGCCAGAGTGTCATCGCTGTCTGGAAATCTCGATCGAAGACTACCCGTTGGTCCAGGACCGCCAACAAGCCCGTCACCAACAATGCCAGCCAGAACTGAACCGACAACACGATACGGATGCCCGAACTGCGGTTGCCCGAGGCGAATGTCAAACGGGCCACGATCAACTGGCCGGCCAGGACGACATAGGACGCCGCGATCAACAGGACGACGAGGTTGACCCACCAGAAATCGGGATCATCAAATTCCACCGCCCGACGTCCCTCCAGTGCGATGGACAAGGCCATTCCCCAGAGGATCAACAGCATGATGATCAACCCGACCATGTTGGACGATTGCCACTGGCTGCTGCGTGTTGCGACTCCGGCCGACAGGGCCCCGACACACAACACCATCGACCACAAGAATGACATCACCAGGACCCAGGAGATCCAGACAACGTCGAAGCCCTGCAGGAACGATGTGAACGCAATGAAGGGGGCAATGGCCGAGTAGTAGACGACCACCTGCAACAGGGATGTCGCCAACTTGCCCCGGACAATCTGTCGGGGAGTCAACGCGGTGATTCTCAACAGGTCGTAAGTGTGCAACTCTCGCTCGGCCAACAGGCTGCGGTAGCAGCCAAATGGTACGACGACGAGTATCGCAAACGAGAGCATCCCAAAGTTCCAGCCGAAGAAGATTTCGGCCGTGGGAGCCGTCTCCAGGTACTCCCACATGGTGACTATGCCCAGGACCAGCACGAGCCAACTGAAACCAACAAAAAGCAGGAAGATGGTTGCGAATATCTTGCCCTGGGTCGCCTGGCGAGTCTCCTTGACCAGGATCGGATTCAGCCGGTCACTGGCCACAGCCGCCAGGGATGCGGTGCGGTCACAAATCGGGTCGAGGAAATTCATTGCGATTCCTCTCCCTGTCCACCGCCTTCATCCGGTTTCTCAACTGCCCTCGACCCAGCCACCCGGAGCTGATCAACCGGCGTATGGATCGGATAAGTGGGTGTCAACGACGCCACGGCAGTGGCCGACGCCACGATGACCAGGTACAGCAAGCCAATCCCGAAACAGATCCCACCACCGATCCAGGTCTCCACGGACATGCCGGTAAGGTTCGACACGACCCCGATCAGGATCCCCCAACTCACCAGGCTACCGGCCATCAACGCGATCATCCCCAGCCCCTGCCAGGCGGCCTTGCGAACCAACGACCCACAAAACAGAGCCAGGTGGCACAGGCAGAAACTCACGATGACCAACAACACCAGCCCGACCACGATCTGGGTCATCCCGATTCCCTTCAGCAACCAGGCGAAGCAGAGAAACGGGACCTGCAACGCCATGTAGAGTGCCGCCTGCAACATCGCCGTGGCCAACTTTCCACGGACGATCTTCGACGGCTTCATCGGAGTGATCACCAGCAATTCCCACGTGCTGCCCACGAATTCAGATGTCATGCTGCGAAACAAACCAAACGGGATGACAATGCACAGCGGAAACGAAAGTATCACGAAAAACACCGCGAACATCGATTCGCCCAGGTCGGCCTGGTAACGGATTCGGTCCAGCATGGACAGCACTCCGAAGACCGAAGACAACCACGCCCCTCCCAGCGACAACAGCAAGGTGATGGAAAAGCGACGCCCCTGGAACTCCTGCCGGATCTCGCGGACCACGACCGGGTTGAACCGGTCGCTCCACCGGTCGGCCCATTCGTCAATCCGCGTCATCCTCGAGAAAGACACGGGAAGTCGATCTGCAACATCCGTGACGCCGGTCATTGCAGCTTCCCTTGAGTGATCCTCATGAAAGTGTCTTCCAACGTCTGGGTCTTGGCTTCAAATCTGACCACTCTCACGTCGAGGTTGACCAGGGCCTTGAGCAGGTCGTGCTGCGCGACATCGTCTCCGGAAAACGAAACGGTGGCACGTTGACCGGCAACGCTGACCTGTTGAACAAAAGCCTGTTGCACCAGCACGCGTTCCAACTCATCGGTGTCACCAAGCACCGTGATCACGATCTCGGTCAATGATTGACCGCCGGTGTCATCCTCGGTTGACTCGACACCCCCACGCTGCAGTTCCTCGATCGATCCGGCCGCCAGGATCTTGCCGGCCTCGATGATCACAACGCTGTCACAGATCTCACCCAGTTCCGTCAGGATGTGCGAACTGATCAACACCGTCTTGTGCATCTGCGTCGCCAGCAACTGGATCAATTCTCTCAGCTCGACCCTGGCTCGTGGATCCAGCCCGGCGGCCGGCTCGTCGAGAATCAGGACGTCGGGATCGTGAACCAGCGTGCGTCCCAGGCACAGCCGCTGCGACATGCCCTTGGACAACGTGGCGATCGGCTTGGTGGCGAGCGGTGCCAGTTCGGTGAAGTCGAGAACCCGTTCCACAGCGTCTCGCCTCTCGGCACCCCGAAAACCATATGCTCGAGCGAAGAAATCCAGGTACTCGACAATATTCATATTCGGGTAACGACCGAACGAATCGGGCATGAATCCCAGCACCCGACGGACCTTGTCGGGTTCGTCGATCACCGATTCACCACGAACCAGCACGTCCCCGGCAGTGGGCAGATCGAGAGTGGCCAGGATCCGCATCGTGGTCGTCTTGCCCGCCCCGTTGGGACCGATGAATCCCATCACCTGTCCCGGAACGGCCGAAAACGACACGTTGTCCACCGCACGCAGAGATCCGAAGAACCTGTGCAGGTTCCGGACCTCAATCGTCGGCGACAACCCGTCGCGGTCGTGCTCGGCTGCTTCGGTCACTGTTGACACGAATTCGGGACCCACAATTGGGAAGGATCTGTCATTGTCACTCCGTGGCTGGTTTGGACACGTGCTAGTACTGTCCAATCAGAACATGCAGCGACCCAGTGTCGCTCGTGCTGCAACCGCGTTCGATGCCCGGATCCTGGTCGATGATCGCCATGTACGATCGGCGGGGCATCTGGTCAAATCCCGACCAACTCTGAAAAGATCGAAGATTGACCTCGATCAACGAGAACTGGTTTTCGACCGACCGGTTTTTGCGGAGATCTTCTCGAGAACCAGCGAGACCATTCGCAGCCACAAAATGGTCAGAGATCATCTTCGTCGTCGGGATCATCTGGTTGTGCAAGTCGCCAGGCGGCAGCTTTTTTATCGTCACCGCGCGCCCGGCCATCACGTCCTGGGCCAGATATCTGTCACCCGCCGCGTCATGGACAAACAGACACCGCAGGTTCCATTCCAGGCCGTTGTCGACGGGAAGCTGCTCCTGGTCATCAGGCGATCCGATCGAGATCCGTCCACGAAGAGGAAAACGGCGAACCACCTGAAACTGCGCCGGTGTGCGGGCCTTGATCCAGTTGTTGGAAAACACCTGGCGATCGGTCCAGTCGACTGACGCGCCACCGAATTCCGTTCTGTGCGGATACACGGGATAGACGGCAGACTCACGGGAAAAATCCAGTGACGAGGGAGCCAGGCCGGCAAACATCGCCACCCGGGCGATTGTCACCGCTGTCTCCTGGTCCTGGTCAAGAAACGTGATGCTGCGAGTGTGCGACTTGATGCCCAGCCCGTTCGAAACGGTGGCGTAACCAATCATCGACACGCTGGTCACAAGCGCGATGACCGGAACAGTCACGACCAGCAGGTACAACTGGCCACGGCGTTTCAGGTACACGAAGTTCACCGGGCCGATGACAATGGAAAACAACGTGATCAGGATCAGGAATACAGCGATCGGAACACCACCAACGCCCGGAACCGTAAAATCCAGAAAATCGCTCTGGCCCTGGCGGGAGGACATGCCGTGACGGCCCTGCCAGTTGAACCAGCGGCTTCCCACCTGAGTTTCGGACAACGCCCCAAAGAACCAGGTCCAGTCGGCCTCTGTTCCGGTCAATGGATCACCCGGAAAAGCCACGACCCGCCCTCGCTGGATTCGCCGAAACGCAAAGGCCTCATCGCCCGGCGGCCAACTCAACTCGAACACCGCAGGTGGTGGCGCCGGGTTTGTGGATTCCAGGACCGCCGCCTGACTGACTGCCACCGCGGCAGCTCCTTCGGGATGTGCCATCATCGCCGGGTTGCGAATCAACGCCGCCTTTCGCGATTCATCCGTGGGGACTCGCCACGTGTCACCCACAGCGGCACGCTGTGCCAGTTCCAGCACGGTCGCCAGTTTCCTGGATTCGGATGCCTTTTCGCCGACGTCGGTCACCAGCAACGTTCCACCGGTTTCAACCCATCCCAGGATCGCCTGGCGGGCATCGGCTTCCATCGCGACCAAGGTCGAAATCGGCACCGACACGATATCGAGACCCGAATAGGCCAACCAGGTCCTGGGAAGCATCTCCGGAGTGATCCACTGCCGATCACTCTCGCTGCTGACACTGCGGTAAGAACCGCGTCGCAAACTGGCCTGGGGCTGTGCCTGGAAGAACCCGTGCACCGCCTTGTCGTAATCCTCGAAACTCGCCTTGCGATCGGAAATCACCAGCATCGCCGGCTCGGGCCAGGGAACCAACCGGCTGCGGACTTCGAAATTCGTCTCCAGGCCCGGGATGCGTTTCCCGTCCACCCAAACCTGCAACTCCGGCCGGCCGTATGACATCTCCCCGATCATGGGAACCAGCAACGTCAGTTCCGTCGTGGCTCCCGACTGCAACTGGATCGTCTGGGTGACCGGCGAGACGACCGTCCGGCGGACCTGGAACGTCACCGACCGATCCTTCGCGTTGTTTCTGGCCCTGATCCGTACCGGCAGATAACCACCGTGAGTGGTACCGGCCCACCGTGAATCGACAACGATGTCAAGATCTTCACCGGTGAGCCGCTGCTGGGCAAAAACAGGACCGGACACGGCCACAAGCCCCAACAGCATCGCCATCGGAAGCATCGACAAGCATTGGGATCGATTCTGCCCGGACTTGCGCTTCATCCCGCCAGGTCCTCGGGCAGCTCGTTGGCCATCTCGGGAACCCCGTCGACGACAACATCAACCATCCCTGCAGAAGACCACCCTTCCAGGCGAGCCGAATAGTCCAGGATCAACCGATGTCCCAGCACGCTACCTGCCACTCTCCGCACCTCTTCGAAACCGACGTTTGGCTTACCCACCAGCAACGCCGCGGCCCGCGACGTTTCGGCCAGAGCGATCGCCGCTCGCGGCGAGGCCCCGAACCTGACAAATTGTTGTACCGCCTCGGGAGCCCCGGGATGTCCCGGGTGAGTCGCACTGACCAGACGGGCGATGTAACCGGCCACCGCCTGCGGCAGATGCACCCGGTCCACCATGTCGAACAACCCGCTCAATTCCTCGGCCGAACAGGCCACTTCGAGCTGAGGTGCCTGGCCGTGCTTGCGAGTCGTGATGATCTCGGCCAACGTCGCACTGTCAACACCGTCAACCAGCACCTTGAAGGTGAATCGGTCAATCTGGGCCTCGGGCAACGGATAGGTGCCCTCGAGCTCGATGGGATTCTGCGTGGCCAGGACGAAAAAGGGCAGGGGCAGTGCATGAGATTCACCCAGCACGGTCACGCGGCGTTCCTGCATTGCTTCCAGCAGGGCGGCCTGGGTCTTGGGAGTCGCCCGGTTGATCTCGTCGGCCAGCAACAGGTTCGAAAAAATCGGCCCCGGCTGAAACACCAGCGAACGCCCCTCCTGGGAGTCCTGGAGAATCGGGGCTCCGGTGATATCACTCGGCAACAGGTCCGGGGTGAACTGCACGCGGCGAAAAGCGAGACCCAGCAATGCCGAGAGGGACTTGACCAGCTCGGTCTTGCCCAGCCCCGGCAGCCCCTCCAGCAACAGGTGCCCCCGGGCCAGCAAACAGATAATGACCCGTTCGAGCAATTCCGTCTGACCGAGAATCGCGGTACCCAGCCCGTCAAGCAGTGCCCCGATCCGGGCCCGAGCCTGTTCGATCTCCTCGGGTGACAGCAACGTCGGCGAAGTGGTGGATGTCTCGGTGTCAGTCACGGTGTCGGATCCTGGTCAGAGCTTCGGTGCATCCGCACACGATGGCAGACTCACACGGGCGATTTCAACGTGAAATGACAACGGTCGGGACGGTTCGCAAGAGAAAATTCTCAACAAGTGTTCTCGAGGGCAGATCCGGATCAACACGTTCTTCGGTTAGCGGTCGGTCCGGTCAACAGATGTTTTCCCGTTGGGACCACTCCCAAAGTACTTTCGCACCACGCCACGATGTCGAGGCCTCAGGCGACGATTCCACGACGCGCCACCAGCCGTCGGACCCTGGTCTCGAGCCACACCACGAGCAGCTCGGACCGCCGGATCAACCTGCGGGGCCCTGGAGGTGATCTTCAACACCCGATTCTCAGGATCATCGAGCGTTCCCGGCGGCAACACCACCTCCTTGAACTTCAGCCCACTGGCATCCGATTCGTCTCCGAAAGTGATCGCTGCATCGCCACGACCACGAGTGGTACCGCCACGGCCGGGATTACTCGTACCATCCACCCGATGACCACTGCCCATGCCATCCCGACCGGAACGGCCACCGCTGCCCTGAGGTCAAGTGCCTCCCGGTTGCGATGTCCCTCCACAATCCTGTCAGGTGCCCCCGGGATTGCGTTGGGCCTGCTGCTGGAGTTTTTCGAGTTGCCGGGCCTCCTGCTGTAGAAACTCCTTCAGCTCCTGCAGGGCCTGCTGCCGTTCGGCCGGATCGCCGGGCAACCCAAACTGGTCAACTGTCGAAGATGACTTCTTGCCATGTCCCTTGCCTGTCCCGTCACCTTTCTGCTCGCCCTGGCCACCACTCTTGGCAGCGCCCGGCCCCGACTGTTGCTGCTGGTCGCGACGAACAAGTTCCTGGAGGGCTGGAGGCAACTCGTCCAGCGACTTGGATTTCAGCGCGGTGCGGATGTCATCGAGCAACTGTTCGGAGTACTGCTGGTCGAGGTTGACCGGTTCTCCTTCGGCATCAAACTCCGCTGACTCGAGCGACTCGATGGCGGCCAGGGCCTTGTCGAGTGAGCGGGTCGACGCATCCAGCCTCATTTGCATCTGCTCGCGAAGCGAATCAACCGTCTCCCATTTTTCGTGAGTCAATGGTGTCTTGCTGGTGTCCTCGGCCAGTTTGCGAATCTCCTCGTCCAGCTTCTCCTGTTCCTGCTCCTGCAGCACACCCGCCTGCTTCAGTTCCTCAAGCAACTCGACCAATTTCTGTGTCTCACGCTGACCAACCGTGTCTCGCAGGACCGAACTGGAATAGGCAACCCGCCAGGGAATCACGCAGGCGATCACGGCGAACAGCACGGGCACCGCCAGGTAGCGAGTGAACCGCGCGGGACGAATGGACGGCATCGACATCCGCCACGCGTCGTCCTGGCTCGGCAACTGCGCTGCCCAGGGAAGATGAACGTCGTCGGTCGAACCGGGTGCTTCGCTGAGTGTCATCAACAGGCCACCGGCTCCGAGCCGGCGATCCAGCCACGCCACCAGGTCACTCCGCGACAGGCGGCCCCGCTCCGACTGCCGCCAGCTGATCAGCACCGGGACCACCGCACCCAGCCCACAGATCCCCAACAGCCAGCCAATCGCCAGAGAATTTCCACCATCCAGCGGTTCCGGCCACGCCTCGCGCGGTACCAGCAGCTTGCAGGCCAGGATCAGACTCCCGGCAACCACGAGGTAGATCGCCAGCCCATTGGCAGCCCGGTGCAGGAATTCCCCCCACCGAACACGCAACGCCAGGCGATCAATCCAACGGTCAAACTGGCTCATTCGGACATTCTACCGCTTCGGGTTCCGGTGCACGCAAGATTGACTTCTATATAAGGATGCACAAAACGACCAAATTACGCCCGGAAAATGCGAGACCATCAGGATTTTGGAAGGCTTCGCTTCTGGCAACGCGGCTGAACCAGTTCCAGCGACTGTTTCGTCAGCTTGTTCCCGTGTTGACTGATCCCGAAATCCGCTCCAGCCACGAATCATCCGGGCCGGCAAAAGACTCCTCACTCAATCCCATCTCCTCGGCCAACTCCGCGCCTTCCAGGCGGATGACCCCGTGATTGCCGACCACGACCAAGACCAGTTCGACTTGCGACGAACTGCCGCGGGTGACACTGACACTGAGAATGCCGCCGACATCCAGCCCCACCAACAGGTTGAGTTGACGGCCGGATTCCTGGCCCCGGGTCACCAGGCTTCCCGAGTCCGACCCAATCAACCGCCCGGCCAGGCCGAGCACCACGGATGCAGCCGTCTCCAGATCCGCCTGCTCGCCGGGAAGGTGCAACAGCGCCCGGATCGAGACCACCGTCCCGATCTTGCCGGTCGTCACGGCTTCGCCGAGCGTTTCTTCGAGTTGCGCGATTGAACTCATCGTCTCCGCCTATTCTGGGACTGGCTCTCGCGTGTCCAGGTATTCGGCCAATGCAAACTGCCAACCAGGTGGTGTGTAGCCGGTGTCGCGAACCAACCGGCCACAGTCCAACACACTGTACTGGGGTCGGCGAGCCTCTGCACCAAACTCTCGCGACGTGATGGCCTCGAGATCCACCTCCGCATCCGACCGCTTGAAAATCTCTCCGGCAAACTCCCACCAGTTGGTGCTGCCGGCACACGTGGCGTGGTACAGCCCACGACAACCGGCCCCGATCAGCGCGTCGATGGATGCGGCCAGCACGGTCGTGGAGGTTGGGGTGCACCACTGGTCGGACACCACTCGAACCGGACCCCCGGCTTCTGCCAACCGCAACATCGTCTCCACGAAATTTCCCCCGCCTTGCCGCCTGCGGGCACCGTGGCCGTAAAGTCCACAGGTGCGGACGACCAGGTGATCGGGACAGCCACTGCGAACATAAAGCTCTCCGCCCAACTTGCTGACCCCGTACGCTCCCAGCGGTCCGGTCTCATCCGATTCGGTGTATGGCTCGCGTCGATTGGGATCAGCGCCAAAGACAAAATCCGAGCTGATGTGTACCAGGCGAATTCCCCGCGAGGCGCAACTGCGAGCCAACTGCCTCGGCCCCAGGGCGTTGACGGCCATCGCCGTGGCTGGCTCGCTCTCGGCACGGTCCACCTGGTTGTAAGCCGCGGCGTTGACCACCACCTCCGGCTCGACCTCGTCGAGAACCGCGTCGACGGTTTTCGGATCCTGCAGATCCAGCCTGTCACGAGACAGGCCGACGGCGTCCTCACCCCACACGGCCAGCAATTCGCTGCCCAACTGGCCGGTGGCTCCAAGAACGGCAATCACCATCAGTCGGTCTCACCGGGATCCTGATTGGACTGTCCGGTCAACTCGTCGGCAGCCGCAGCTTCCGAGAGATCCGCAAAAAAGTGCACCTGCCGGGCCACCTCGCGAAAACCGATCGAGGTGTAGAGATGGTGTCCGACATCGTTCTGAGCCAGTGTCTCGATCTTGGCGTGGCTCAGTCCCGATGCGCGAAAACGATCCAGGACGCGCTGGATCAACAACCGACCCAGCCCACGACCCCGCCACTCGGGCACGAAGGCCAGGTTGGGGATGTAGCCGATGCCGGCCGCCGTGTCCTGCCACGAGGTGATGTAGCCAACCACGTTGCCCTGTTCCGATTCGACCACCAGAATCCCGTCGACCTCACGGGCCACGTCCGCGTCGATGTGACGGGCTTTCCTCCATTGCCAGTCGTGGCCGTTGATCGGACCAAAGGCCAGTTCGGCCGCCTCGTCGATCGACACCCCGCTGAATGCCTCGACGGTGATCCGCTTGATCACCTCCAGGTCGCCGGGTTGGTAGGAGCGGAAGGTGACCCCAATGTGTTCGGCAGAGGACATCTGTTGGTCTCGCGATCGAGTGAATCTCTTTCCCGGACGCCGTGCCCGGTCACTGCATCATAGACCGCGCGACGGTTGCTTGCACCGATGGCAGGCCCGGCCGTATTCTCCGTGTCATGTTGAGTGCCGAGGAATTCGCAAGAACGAAGTTCGACCTGCCCGAGGGAGGGCGATGGGCGGAACTGGTGTCTGGGGAGGTCCGGCAGTTCGAAGCCCCCGACGACAGCCATGGCACCATCGTGCTCAACCTCACCAAGGCCCTCGGTGAACACCTCCACTCGGGGAACGGCACCTCGGTCGACGATCCCGGGCAACGGGCCTACGCGTGTTACGAACTCGGCCTGGTCACCCGCCGCGATCCCGACACCGTGCGGTGTCCACCCGTATCGATTTTTATCGGTGGAGAGGCGTTTGCGGAGATGGACCGCGAGGTGACCGAGTCACGCCCGGGGCTGGTGATCGAGTTGGCCACCAGCAACCAGCGACGGGCTGAAATGGCCGAACGGGTGCTGGAATGGCACGCCTGGGGCGTGACCTGTGTCTGGATCGTCAATTCGATCGACAAATCGGTGCACGTGGCCGAACCCGGCCAGGTGGTTGAGGTCCGGACCACCTCCGAAACGCTGGCGGGGCCCGCCGCACTGGCGGGGCTGGAAGTTCCGGTGCGAGACCTGTTCGTCGAACCGGACTGGTGGACCCGCTAGATCCACAACTCCACCCGGTCACGCAGGGATTCGGGCAGCCGCTTTTTGACCTCACGACGAATCTGGCCCTCGTGGTAACGGGTGCTGAAGTGGGCCAGGATGATCAACTCGTTCTCGAACCGCTCGGCCCGCTCGATGATGTCATCCAGGTGAGTGTGACCGAACTTGTGGATCTTGTCCTTGCGGTGATCGGGACGGAAGAACGTCATCTCGGTGATCAACACGCGTGACTGGAACACCGGGTCGTAATTGTCCAGTCCGGCCGGCGCGGTGTCACCGCAATAACAGACCAGCGGCATCCGCACCTCGCGCGTCACGTCCTCACCGCCCAGTCGCCTCTTGCGGATCTCATCCTCGCCGGCCCCCACCAGGTCCTCCTTCAACTTCCGCCGGCGATCCCAGACGAGATACCCGACCGAGGGAACCGTGTGCACGGTGTCGAAAACCGTCACGACCCGCTCGCGGGACAACTCGAATTCGTCGCCATCGGCGACCGGAACCAGGTTGCAGATCATCCGCCCACGATCGAGCTGCCGCCAGGCGTTGAGCATCTTCCACACCTGGTCGTGAATTCTCGCCGGTACGTAAATGGTCGGTGGCTCCATCTTCATCATCCGTCGCCGCGCGACAAAGACGGGCAGCGCAGCCATGTGGTCGAGATGACCGTGAGAGATGAAGAAGGTGTTGGTGCCCATGAATGACCAGGGACTGCCACCCATGTCGAATCCCAGCTTCAATTCCGGAATCCGCCAGTAGGACTGCACGGCCGCGCGCGAATAGCCCTCGATGGTCAGGCCACGGTGCACGTGCGTACGGAGAGGAAGGTTGTCGATCATTTCTGTTTGGTCAATCGAGCGAGATCGCTCGCCCTTCCGCAATACTCTCGGCCTCCGCGTAACACAGCGACAGAGCCTCCAGCGCCAGTTCACTCGAGATCACCCGGGGAGATTCCCCGGCGGTCACCCCGTCAACAGCAGCCTGCAACTCGTCCGTGAACGCGCTGTACCACTCGCCCCCACCGGGCAACTCGGGTTGGCTCACCTCGCCGTCGTCCGTCACCAGGCTCAACGGGCGACTGGCCACCCACTCGTCACCGTACGTCCCGGCCGAATACTCGATTGTCGCTCGTTCGAAATAAACCTCGAACCCATGTGCAAACGCGAGACCGGCGGCGGCAATACCACCGCTGACACAACTGACCGCCGGGCCCGCTGTCCCGTCGGCTGCCTCGTAGAGGTACTGGGAATGCACGTGGTTGACCAAACCATCCTGCAACAGGCCGCGGGACAGCACCCCGTTGGGAACCCCGCACAGCAGGCCGATGTAATGGTTGTCGTGGATGTGCAGGTCGACGCCCCAGCCACCCAGCTTGCGGAAATCAGACATGTCGTCGGACCAGTCCGGCGGAGCGATCACGCGGCGGAAATGAGCCGCCAGCAACTGCCCGTGTTCACCCGATTCGGCCAGGCCCCGGACATAGGAAAACTCGGGGAAAAACGGCAGCACCTGCGCCACCATCAACAGCCGGCCCGCCTCCGCCGCCGCGTCAACCATCCGCCGGGCCGCGTCCAAATCAACCGCAATCGGCTTCTCCACCAGCACGTGCTTCCCGGCCGCCAGTGCCTCGAGAGCCACCTGCTCGTGCTGATCGGTCGGCAGGCAAATGTCCACCAGGTCAATGTTCGGATCCGACAACAGGTCGTGGTAATCCGAGTAAGCCGTGACTCCCTCGAGATCCATCAGCGTGCCGGGCGGACCAAAGTTGCCCTGGATCGCTGTCCAGTCTCCGGACCGCTTCTCGGCGTTGCGGGTCGCAAAGGCGGTGATCTGGCCCCCATTGATACGGGGCCCCACCACGCCGCGCCGACCCGATTCATCCGCATCCGACATCCGCATCGCACCCTCGAAATGGGTCATTCCCATGAACCCCAACCCGATGATCCCGATCCGTACCATGCTCACAATCTCCTGGCCACAACCGTGATTTCAGGGCGAACGGGTTGAGTCCGGTCGTGAGGCCCCAAGCCGTTTCCCTGTTCGGCGATCGGCCACAGTGCCGATGACAGTCCAAGCATCCTGCCCTCCCACGCCAACGTCAAGCCGTCACCCACGGCAACTCAACCCAAACCCCCAGGGGCACTCATCCCCCTGGCCTGGCCGATGACTTTTTTCGGCCAACACCAGCGGTTTGGACTAGGCGCGGCGGATTCGCGTGTTATCTTTATGATAACACCATCGAATTGACGACACATTCTCGTCAACCGAAGGGTTGCCAGTTGTCGCCTCAAAGGGTGGCAAGACTGCTGCTGGAACAGGCAGTCCGGCCCGTGGTGTGAGGAACTTCGATCTCTGTAGACGGACCGCGAGAAAAAAGGAGTGACGCGATGCTCGTGCTATCAAGGAAGCCAGGTGAACGAGTGCTGATCGGCGAGGACGTCTGCGTGACGATCGTCCGGATTGGCCCGAATTCTGTTCGGTTGGGGATTGAAGCTCCCCGTGACCTGAGCATCATTCGCGAGGAGCTCTGCCTCGAGATGCCCTCCGAGACGATCGAAACGGTACCGTCGGGCGAGACCGTCGAGTTGACCAACGTCTGAGCCGGTCGTCATTCGATTGTCTCATCGGGGTGCCGGAATTGCGGCTTTTCCCCTCCCTGTTGTGACGCTCCGCCGACCGTCGTAGAATCTGGATTGAAATCCGGGACGCGATTGCACCCGGTTGCCAGTCAGGATCTGCGGAGACGGACACGATGCTCAACATCACCGGCCAGGGCACCGCCCACACCTGCGACGGGGTTTCACGTCGCGACTTCCTGCAGGTCGGAACCTTGGGTGCGGCGGGCGTTTCGCTGGCCGAACTCGAACGGGCACGAGCCGAGGGAAAGACCCGGCCGGAGGGTGACCGACGGTCGGTGATCATGATCTTCAATCTCGGTGCTCCCAGCCAGTTCGAGACGTTTGACCCCAAGCCCGAGGCACCTTCGGAAATCCGCGGTCCGTTCAAGCCGATCCCGGTGGCCGGCGGTGGTTTTTCAATCAGCGAGATCCTGCCCCGGCACGCCGAGCACGGCGACAAGTTCTCGGTCGTCCGCAGTTGTTACCACACCGCCGCGGCGGTCCACGACACCGGTCACCAGATGATGCAGACCGGCCGCCTGTTCACCGGCGGCGTCAACACGCCTCACGCCGGATGCGTCGCCAGTTACCTGCAGGGACGCCGCACCGACCTGCCACCCCACGTGGTTCTCCCCGAGCCGATGGGCTCCACCGGTGGAAACCTGCCACACGGCCAGGACGCGGGCTTCCTGGGCAAGGCACACGACCCCTTCGTCCTGATGGCCGACCCATCCAAGGAGAACTTCCGCGTCCCCGACCTGCTGCCACCCAAGTCAATCGGCGAAGCCCGGCTGGATCGACGGAAGCGTCTCCGCCAGATCGTCGACACCACGGTCAAGGACTTCGAGGGCAGCGAAAACGCCAAGTTGCTCGACAGCAGTTTCCAGGCCGCCTTCCGGATCATCACCTCCGAGAAGGCTCGTGCCGCATTTGATCTCTCCCAGGAATCCAAGAAAACCCGTGACCGCTACGGGATGAACCGTTTCGGCCAGTGCTGCCTGATGGCTCGTCGGCTGGTCGAAGCCGGTGTCCGCTGCGTGACGGTCAACACGTTCCTGACGGTGTTCAACGAGATCACCTGGGACATCCACGGCACCAAGCCGTTCACCTCGATCGAGGGCATGCGAGACATCGTTGCCCCGATGTACGACCAGGCCTACTCGGCCTTGCTGGAAGACCTGACCCAGCGAGGCCTGCTCGAGGACACTCTTGTCTGCAACCTCTCGGAATTCGGACGCACACCCCGGGTCAACCCCGCCGGTGGGCGGGACCACTGGCCGCAGTGCTGGAGCGTCTACTTCGCCGGCGGCGGAGTTCAGGGTGGTCGCGTGATCGGCAAGAGTGACCCGATTGGCGCCTACCCGGCCGAACACCCCGTGGCACCCAACAACGCCGTGGCGACGATCTTCAAGAGCCTCGGCTTCGACCTCGAAGAAGAACTCCCCGGCCCCTCCGGACGGCCCTTCCCGCTGGTGGACCAGGGAACCGAGGCGATCGACGAGTTGTTCTAGCCTCCAGCGACAACGTCACCATGATGCACACCCTGCGACTCCCGAGAATTCTCGGTCCCCTGCTGCTGTTGACCGCCGTACTGCTCTCGGCCGGAGCCCGTGCCGACGACAAGCCGCCGGCCGACAAGCTGGTCGTGCTGCCCGGCGATTTCACCCTCGACGGATCCAGTTCGTTTCAGCGACTGTTGCCCGGGCTGGTCACCGACGGCCATTTCGCCGGCACCCCCGCCGGCAAGCTCCAGTGGTCCTCGTCGAATCCCGCGGTCGTCACGATTGGCGGCGGGACGGCCCGGCCGACCGGTGATGGCCAGGCCACCATCACCGTCCGCAGCGGAAAACTGACGGCCAGCACCCGGGTCACCGTCGTCAATTTCGGCCGGCCGGTGGTGTGGGATTTCCGGATCCACGTCCAGTCGGTCCTGACCAAGTCGGGGTGCAACTCGGGCGCGTGCCACGGCGCACTGGCCGGCAAGAATGGTTTCAAGCTCTCGCTGCGGGGCTACGACCCGGTCGCCGACGTCCGCACCATCACCCGCCAGAACCGCGGCCGTCGCGTGATTCCCAACGACCCCGGTCGCAGCCTGCTGCTGACCAAGCCCACCGGTGCCGTGCCGCACAAGGGAGGCGTCCGATTCGAGGAGGGATCGCCGGAATACCGCGTGGTGTCGGAGTGGATTGCCGCGGGTCACCCGGCCCCGAAAGATGACGGGCCACGAATCAAGCGACTGGAAATCTTGCCCGCCACCGCCGTGCTCAAACCGGGCACCAACCAGCAACTCGTCGTGCGGGCGCATTTCACAGATGGTCACGCCGAGGACGTCACCCGCTGGGCGAAGTTCACCTCCAACAACACCACGGTGGCCGACGTCGACGACGTCGGCAAGGTGTCGGTGACCGGTCACGGGGAAACCGCGGTCGTCGCCTGGTATCTCAGCCGAAACGTCGTGGCGGCACTCAGCGTTCCCTACGCCAACGACACCGCCAACGAGATCTTTGACAAGTCCCCTCGCAGCAACTTCATCGACGGACTGGTCCTGGACAAGCTCAAGGGACTCCGACTGCCACCCTCGCCACGGACCGGCGACGCCGAGTTCCTCCGCCGGGCCACTCTCGACACGCTGGGCGTGCTGCCCACGCCCGTTGAAGCCCGGGCCTTCCTCGATGACACCGCGCCCGACCGGCGGGCCCGCCTGGTCGAGAAACTGCTGGCACGCCCCGAGTACATCGACTACTGGACCCACAAGTGGTCCGACCTGCTGCTGGTCACCAGTTCCAAGCTCAAGCCCACGTCGATGAAATCGTACTCCAAGTGGATCCGTGACCACGTGGCAGCCAACACGCCCTGGGACGAATTCGCCCGCGACCTGGTCACCGCTCGCGGAACCACCCACACCAACGGGGCGGCCAATTTCTTCGTGCTTCACCGCGATCCCGCCGACATGGCCGAGACCGTCTCGATGGCGTTCCTGGGAATGTCGATCCAGTGTGCAAAGTGCCACGACCACCCCCTGGAGAAGTGGACCAACGACGAGTTCTACGGCATGGCCAATCTCTTCTCGCGGGTCCGGTTCAAGATCGCCCCGGAGGGAGGAGATGGCAACCAGTCGATCTTCACGACCACCTCCGGGGAACTGATCCAGCCACGGACCGGCAAGCCACAGTTGCCCAAACCGCTGGACGGCAAGACCATCGGTTTCGAAGAAACCGGCGACCGCCGCGACCACCTCGCCAACTGGCTGGTGGCACCCGGGAACCCGTACTTCACACGCGCCATCGTCAACCGCATCTGGGCCAACTTCCTGGGCACCGGCATCGTCGAAAAGGTTGATGATCTCAGGCTGACCAACCCGCCCAGCAACGAAGAACTGCTGACCCGGCTCAGCGGATTTCTCGTCGAAAACCGCTACGACCTCAAGTCCCTGATCCGCCTGATCATGAACTCACAAACCTACCAGAGATCCTCTCGGATCACGGCCGGGAACCAGGCGGACCTGAGATTTTATGCCCGGTACTACCCACGTCGACTGAAAGCCGAGGTGCTGCTGGACGCCATCTCCTCGGCCACCGGCCAGCCAACATCCTTCAAGGGATACCCGGTCGGCACCAGGTCACTGCAGTTGCCCGACAGCAACATCGCATCGCGATTCCTGAGCACCTTCGGACGTCCGGACCGGGTGATCACCTGCGAGTGCGAGCGGTCCGACGAGCCGAGCATGGTCCAGGTGCTGCACATCGTCAACGGGGACACGCTCAACAACAAGCTCCAGTCCAAGACCAACCGTATCGGCAAGTGGCTCGCCACCGGCATGCCCAACTACCGGATCGTCGAATCCATCTACCTGGCGTCTTTGTCGAGATACCCGACAAATCGCGAGATGTCCGAGACCCTGAAGATTTTCGCCGAAACACCAGCCGACCAAAAACGGGCGTTGATCGAGGACGTGTTCTGGAGCGTGATCAGTTCCAGGGAATTCCTGTTCAACCACTAGATCTCCAGGCCGTCCATCCGGTCGAGGCTCCACGATGACTCGCACGTTTCACACCACCCTGGCCACCATCTCCCTGGTCGCCATCGGGCTGTCGGCCCGGGCTCCCCAGGCCCACTCGGCCGATCCCGCCATTGGTGCCCAGGCCATTCTCAAGAAGTACTGCACCGGCTGCCACAACGCGAAGGACGCCGAGGGTGGCCTGGTCCTCACGAATCATGCCGCGGTGATCAAGGGTGGCGAGAACGGTCCGTCGGTGGTGGCGGGCAAGGTCGACGACAGCCTGCTAATCAAGCTGGTGGAGCATCGGGCCAAGCCATTCATGCCCCCCGAGGACAACCGCCGTCCGCGGCCCTCCGAAATCGCGACCCTGAAGGCATGGATCGCCGGGGGAGCCAAGCCATTCCCAACGGCCAAGGGCCCCCCATCCCTGACGGTGCCCCGGGTGCCGACCCGGGGCCCGATCCGCCAGCCGGTCAACGCCGTGGCCGTGGCTCCCGACGGGAGTTGGTACGCCGCCGCGAGAACCGGTCGGGTCGACCTGGTCGTCCTGCCCCTCACCCCCAAGTCCAAGCCGCTGGCAACCCTGACCGGGCTGCCTGGCCAGGTCAGTGACCTGGCGATCTCTCCCGATGGCCGACACCTGGTGACAGCCGCCGGTGAACCGGGTCTCTACGGGGAAGCGAGGATCTACGCGATCTCCGCTGACGTTCACAAGGCCGGCCCGGGCCAGGTGGCCAAGCTCGCCCGCACCATCCGCGGTCACTCCGACAGTCTCAACACCGTGGCCCTCTCGGCCGACGGCAGCCTGCTGGCCACGGGCTCCTACGATCGCACGATCATTATCTGGAAGACCGCCACTGGAAAACGACACGTGGAGATGACCGGGCACAACGGTCCGGTTTTCGACGTGGCCTTCGATCCCCGGAACCGGTTTCTCGCGTCCGCCAGTGGTGATCGCACCGTCAAGCTCTGGAATCTCAAGACCGGAACCCGGCTCGACACGTTCATCGAACCCACCAAGGGACAGAACACCGTGGCGGTCTCGCCCGACGGCCGCTTTGTTGTTTCCGGGGGCATCGACAACCGCATCCGGGCCTGGGAAATCACCAGGGACGGTCGCGAGGGAACCAACCCGATCCGCTACTCGCGATTCGCTCACCAGGCACCACTGCTGGACCTCGTCTTCTCGACCGACGGTCGCCGCCTGGTCAGCGCCAGCGAGGACTTGTCTATCAAGACCTGGAGGACCGAGAATTTTGGACAGGATCTCCATTTTCCCGATCAGCCCGACTGGCCCGCCACGATCGCCATGACAGGTGACACAAGGAACCTGCTGGTCGGCCGGCTCGATGGAACTGTCTCGGTCCTGTCGCTGGGCAAAAAAGACGGTGGGGCCGCCAGGCCGACACCACTCGCCGGGGTCGCAGTGCCTCGACCTCGCGACGGTCAACCCATCGCCAAGCTGCCCCAGGTGGCCGAGGTCGAGCCCAACAACAAGCCGGCCCAGGCCACCGCGGTGACAGTGCCCGGCACCGCCACGGGCGTGCTGACCGGTGAAGCCACCTCCGACTCCGATCTGTTTCGCTTCTCGAGCAAGAAGCACGACAACTGGGTGATTGAAACCCGGGCTCGACGCGACAAGTCGCCGGCCGACACCCGGATCGAGGTGCTCTCGGCCGACGGTCGTCCGGTGATCCGGCTGTTGCTACGAGCCGTCCGGGACTCGGCCATCACGTTCCGCCCGATCGACTCGCGCAGCAACCAGGCCCGGCTGGAAAACTGGGAAGAAATGGGTCTCAACCAGTTTGTCTACATGGGTGGCGAGGTGGTCAAGAATTTCCGGATGCCCCGGGGCCCCGACTCGGGGATGCAGTTCTACACCATCAACGGCCAACGCCGCTGCTTTTTCGACACCAGCGCCACCGCTCACGCGCTGGAGAGCAAGGTCTACATCGTCGAACCGCACCGGCCCGGCAGCCAACTGCCCGACAACGGACTCCCGGTGTTCCCACTGTACTTCGCCAATGACGACGACGGCCGTCGGAAAATTGGCAGCGACTCGCGAGTCCTCTTCACCGCGCCCGAGGATGGCGACTACCTGGTCAGGGTGACCGACGTGCGGGGATTCGGCGGCGATGGCTACAAGTACAAGCTGACCATTCGACAGCCCCAACCGGGGTTCAAGGCCTCCATCGCCGGACGCGACTCAACGATCCCGGTTGGAAGTGGCCAGAGATTCACGGTCAACGTCGACCGGATCGACGGGTACACCGGCCCCGTCACGGTGGCGATCAAGAACCTGCCCGAGGGATTTTCGGCCGCCTCACCGGTGGTGGTCGAGGCCGGCCATCTCTCGGCCAAGGGTGTCCTCAACGTCTCTGACGGCACCAAGGCGCCCGCCAAGGAGGACTGGAAGAAAGTGCAGGTCGTGGCCACCGCCCGGGTCCTGGGCAAGATGGTCGAAATGCCCATCGGTGACCTTGGAACGCTGAAGATCGGCAAGGCGCCCAAGGCGGTTGTCTCGTTGCTACTGGACACCAAGCAACCCCCGGAGGGGCAAGACCCGGTGCTGGAAATTGCTCCCGGAGAGACCATCACGGCCATGCTGCGAGTGAAACGCAACGGTTACGACGGTGACCTGACAATCGACGTCGAAAACCTGCCCCACGGCGTCATCGTCGACAACATCGGGCTCTCTGGAGTCCTGGTGCGAGCCAAGGAAACCGAGCGGCAGATCTTCATTTCCGCAGCGGACTGGGTTCCAGAAACCGAACGGCTGATACACGCCGTGTCGCGGCAGGAGGGAAACCAGGCGTCACGGCCGATTCGCTTCGCCGTGAAAAAAAGGCAACAAGCCGACCGGTCGGCCGAGAACAAGTGATGCGACGGCGGATCATTTATCACGGACGGGTCCAGGGCGTCGGGTTTCGTTACACCACCCGTTCGATCGCCCGCCGCCACCCTGTTTCCGGCTGGGTTAAGAACCTGCCGGAGGGAACTGTCGAGTTGCTGGTCGAGGCCGAGGCGGCCGAAATGGCCGGATTCCTGGACGAGATCGCTCAACGGTTCCACGGCCACATCACCTCGATCGACGACCTTCCGCCCGACGACGAACCGCTCTCGGGCTTCTCGATCCGCCATTGACGGCTTCGGAGTTGCAAGCGGTGATCGGTTGTGCCGATCGTACCGATCACACCGGGACGGCCCGTCTCGCCTGTTTCCGGCGACCGGGAAGAAGCTGTGATCGTCTTTCCCTTGGCCAATGCGAGACCTAGAGTACCCTGAAGGCCGATTCGCGTTGTTCCAACCCGACCAACAGTTCCGGCCATCGATTCGTAGGAAGAAACAGTCCAGGCATACCCGATCGGGTAACCGACGAGAACTCCACGATGGGCAACATTCTCGCATCCATGTCACTACTGGCCCAGGGCGCGCCCCCCGTGGCAGCACCCGCGCAGGAGGTGATGGCTACCAGTTACGAGTGGGGCCTGGTCGTGGGCGTAGCAGCCCTGTTGCTGGCCGCGTTGCTGGGAGTCAGTTACTTCACGCGAACCGGTATCATCGCCCGCTCGACTACGATGGAAGCCACCCGCCAGCCATTGTTCATCCTGTTGATGTCGCTGGCGATCATCCTGATGCTGATCCTGGCCTTCCTGCCATACCTGACATTCGGCGAAGACATCAAGATGTTCAAGGATGGTGGTCTTGCCACCATCCTGATCTCGGGAATCCTGCTGGCGGTGTGGACGGCGAGCACGAGCATTTCCCAGGAGATCGAGGGACGCACGGCGATGACTTTGCTGTCCAAGCCGATCAACCGTCGACAGTTCATTGTCGGCAAGTACGTGGGCATCCTGCAGGCGGTGCTGCTCCTGGTTCTGCCTTTGGTGGTGGCCTTCTGCGCCTTGATTTACTTCAAGGTGGGCTACGACGCCCGCGAGCAATCAAAGGAGATTCCCGAGTTTTTCGACCTCGAGAACATGCGGCCGAACATGGACCGGTTGCTGCCGGTGTTGCAAGCCATTCCGCCGATGTTCCTGGTGCTGTGCGAGATCGCCGTGATGGCGGCTGTCAGCGTGGCGATTTCCACCCGCGCCCCGCTGGTGGTGAACATGACGAGCAGCTTCGCGATCTTCGTCATCGCCCACATCGCCCCGGTACTGGTCCAGCAGGAATCCGGTGGGCTGGAACCGGTTCGCTTCGTGGCCAACCTGATCGCGATCGCGCTGCCGGGTCTCGAATTCTTCAACACTCAAACCGCGGTCTCGACCGACACGATCGTGGACCCGGTCTACCTGGGGACAGCCGTCCTGTACTGTGCCTGCTATTCGACAATGGCGATCCTGCTGGCGTTCATCCTGTTCGAGGATCGCGACCTGGCCTAGGACGTTGGTCTAGGAACTGCTCGTTTCGCCCGGGTAGTATGAAGATGGAAGTTCTGGAGCGGGCCTGGGCGGGGAAAGAGAGACACCCGTGTCTGTTCGATCTCAAGACGCATTTCAACGAGCCGTCTCGCGGCGCGACCTGCTAAGAGGTCCGGCGTTGGGCTGCCACCTGTTGTGGGCTGCATCCGTATTGCTCGCAGCCGGCACGCTACTGCACATCGCGGCGTTGCTGGATGTCGGTTTTGGTACCGGAGGCGGTGCCACCGCAGACTCGTCGCCGGTTCGACGGCTCGTCGAATTTCTCAGCGATCGTGGCGCGTATTCCAGGGACCTCCACAGTGTCCTGTTGCTGGTCTCGGCGACGGTGTTGTGGATTCTGCATCGGTTCAGTGGCCACCTGGCGGAAAACTCGGCCCACGAGGTCGCACGGCGAATTGGCGACAGGGTGCGACGTGCCTTGTTCCGGCAACACCTGAGAATTGGCCCGGGAGACATCGATGGACGCGCCACCGCATCGGTCTATCAACGGACCACCAGCGACATCCAGACCCTGTCGGCAGCAACCGTCGACACGCTGTCGAGAATCAGCCGTGACACGATGATGGCGATCGCCTGCCTGGCCCTGGCCTGCCTTGTCGATCCCCTGCTGACACTGCAGTGCCTGCTCTTGCCCGCGGCGGTGCTGGCGTGGCTGGTTGTCCGCGATCGGGCGGCACGGCAGCGCCACCTGGCGGCAATCCACGGCGACGGTGAACTGGCAAACCTCAAGATCGCCGAATCACTGGCCAACGTTCAACTGGCCAGCGGTTACGGAGTTGAGGACCTGGCCCGAGACCGTTTTGACACCGACCAGGTCCTGAGCGGCCAGCAGGCTGCCCGTCACGACCAACGACACGCCTGGGGACGTGCGATCCGGCAGGGTCTAACCGCCATCGCCGCGTCGGTGATCCTGGTCCTGGTCGGACGCCGTGTCCTGCTGGCCCCACCGCTTGTCCCCCTGGATCTCGCCTCGGCCTTCGTGCTGCTGACGAGTATCGCCGGACTTCTGTGTGCCCTGGACCGGCGAGCCCAACTGACGGAGATCGCCGAGAAAGCCGGTCATTGCGCCGAGCGAATCCACAAGTACCTGGATCGAGTGCCGCCGGTCTCGCAGGCAATCGGAGCCCGGTTCCTGCAACCGCTGGCCGACGAGATCTGTTTCGATTCGGTGACGTGGACCCCCGGTGACAACGTCCCGGCATTGAGAGAGTTGGACCTGGACATCCCCGCGGGAGAAACCACCGCACTGCTGTCGGTCGATCCGCGAGAGGCCCGCGCGGTGGCCTGGCTGTTGACCCGGTTCATCGACCCTCACGGGGGCCGGGTCCTGATCGACGGGCAGGACATCGCCACCGGAACGATCGAATCCTTGAGGGCCGAGGTGCTGATGGTGGCCGGTGACGGAAACTGTTTCTCGGGCAGCGTGCTCGAAAACATCTGCTGTGGTCGCTCCGAGGGAGGCCTGAACCGGGCGACCGAGGCGGCCAAGGCGGTGCACGCTCATCACTTCATCAGCAAGTTGCCCCGCGGCTACGAAACGCAACTGGGCGAGAATGGGATCGACCTGGACGCCGGGCAGCGGTATCGCATCGGACTCGCCCGGGCACTGGCCCGCGATCCTGCCCTGATGATCATCGAGGAACCCGACACCCCGCTGGACTCGGACACCAAGTCGTTGCTGAGTGACACCTACGACCGGGTCAGCGCCGGCCGCACCGTCGTTTTCCTGCCCACGCGACTCTCGACAGTCCGCCGCGCCGATCGCGTGGTCCTGGTGCACGATGGCCGGGTTGCCGAAACCGGGCGACACGAGGACCTGGTGCGGACAAGCGACCTGTACCGGCATTGGGAATACACCCGCTTCAACGCGTTCGGTCCCCTGCCGATTGCAGCCGAAGGCTAGTTCGGCACGTTTCTTGACTGCACTCTCCCCTCGCCGCTGGGCCACTGTTAGAATCGGGCTGCACTGCCCCGTTTCCTTTGACCCAAAATCACCGTGAGTCACCCAGAAGCGATCAACTGGAGTCCACGGACCCGCCGGTCCGACTCGCTCGAGGTCTACCTGCTCGGTCGAGTCGATTTCGAGTCCGCCGTCCAGTTGCAGCTGCGTTGGGCCGAGGAAATCTCGGGACGGGCCGATCGACTGGGCGCGCTGTTTTTGTGCGAGCATCCCCCGGTGGTCACGATTGGTCGCGAGGGAAACCGGACGCAATTGTTGGCCGACGAACGGGAACTCCGCTCGCGATTGATGGAACTCCATTGGCTGAACCGGGGCGGTGGTGCCCTGGTGCATGCCCCCGGCCAATTGGCCGCCTATCCGGTCGTTCCACTCGATCGGCTCGGACTCGGGCTGGCCGATTATCACCAGGCACTGGAACAGGCGATGATCGAGACGTGCATCGAACTGAAGATCGATGCCTCCCGCGACCCTCGTTCTCCCGGGGTGTTCTGTCGCACCGGACAACTGGGCTGGATCGCCTCGGGAGTTCGCAACTGGATCACTCACCAGGGCCTGTTTCTCAACGTCGCACCCGCGATGCACCTGCTGAGGCTGGTGGCTGGAGACCCCGACCTTCCCCCGGCAACGTCGCTGTCGGCCGCGAGAACCCGGCCGGTGTCGATGCACGCGACGCGAGAACATCTCGTGCGGCACCTCGTGTCCCAACTCGGTTACCAGGACTGGCACCTCTACACCGGCCATCCGCTGTTGACCCGCACCAGAAAGAAGGTCCATGTCCCCGCCTGAACTTCTTCCGGTCGTCGAACCTCCCAGGCGGCGACTGCCACGCTGGCTGAAAAGACCGATGCCCGAACCGGGCATGTTGTTGACCGAGGGCATCCTGACGGACCTCCGGCTGCAGACGGTCTGCGAGAGTGCTCGCTGTCCCAACCGGACCGAGTGCTGGAGCCAGCAGACGGCAACGTTCATGATCCTGGGCAACGTCTGCACGCGGCCGTGTGGTTTCTGCAGCGTGCCGAAAGGAAAGACCGAACTGGTCGAGTTGGACGAACCGGAACGAGTGGCCGAGGCGGCCGAACGGCTGGGGCTCTCGCACGTCGTCATCACCTCCGTCACCCGTGACGACCTGCCCGATGGCGGTGCCGACCACTTCTACAACTGCGTCCTGGCGGTCCGAGAACGCACGGGGGCCGCCGTCGAGGTGCTGACCCCCGACTTCATGGGCAACACCGACGCCATCGACCGTGTGCTGGAGTCCAGCCCCGACGTGTTCAACCACAACACCGAGACGGTCCCCAGGCTCTACCACCGTGTCCGCCGCAATGCGGATTACCAGAGAACGCTCGATCTGCTCGCACGAGTCAAAACCAGGCGACCCGAGATCCCGAGCAAGAGTGGGCTGATGCTCGGGCTGGGCGAGACAATCCAGGAGGTGCTCGAGGTGTGCGCCGACCTGCGATCGGTCGGATGCGAGATGATCACGATCGGGCAGTACCTGCAACCATCCGCCGAGCACCTGCCTGTCGAGAGATTTGTTCCTCCCGAGGAATTTGACGAGATCGGGGAACTGGTGCGTCAACTCGGGTTCGGCATGGTCGCCAGTGGACCGTTCGTGCGGTCGAGCTATCACGCCGGCGAGATGGTCAACGAGATGGCCGCTGGATTGTCACACGAATCGGTCAACGAGAGTGACTGATGAACTCCCCAATCAGGTTACCGGAAGTCGGCGCCGGTGCCGCTCCGCTGTCGGTCAGTTGCTGGCTGGCCGACACCGGCGATTTTCTCGACCGAGGAGATCCCGTGGTTGAGCTGGTCACCCCCGGCTCGACATTCGATGTGTCCGCACCGGTCACCGGCCGACTCTGCCGGATCGACAAGCCACTGGACACCACCGTGGGTGTGGGCGACATCCTGGGCTGGATCGAACCGGAGTCCCGGGCATGAGCATGGAACAGGCATCGGCGTGGTCCCAGTTGCGAGGACACCAGGGGCAACGTGACCATTTCCACGCCGTACTGGCTGCCGGTCGACTCGGACACGCCTACCTGCTGGTCGGTCCCGAGGGAATCGGTAAGCGACGTTTTGCCCATTGCCTGGCAACCTGCCTGCTGTGCCCCAACACCGACCCCGGGGTCCTGGAAGCCTGCAACACCTGCCCCTCGTGCAAGCAGATCGCTGCCGGCTCCCACCCCGACCTGCTGGAAGTGGGCTTGCCCGACGGGAAAAACATCGTGCCGATCAGCCTGCTGGTCGGCGACCGCGACTCGCGCGGCCGGGCCGGATTGTGTTACGAGCTGTCACTGTCGCCGATGGAAAGCACTCGACGTGTTGCGATTCTCGACTCCGCCGACCACCTCGAACGCGACGGCTACAGTGCACTCCTGAAAACACTCGAAGAACCCCCGCCCCACTCGGTGATGATCCTCATCGCCGGTTCCGAGGCCGACATCCGCGACACGATCCGCTCGCGATGCCAGCTGGTGAGATTTTCGCCCCTGCCAACCTCCGACGTGGCCGAACTCCTGGTCGAAACCGGGGCGACCGAGGACCCGGCCGCCGCGGACGAGGCGGCCGAACTGGCCGATGGCAGCATGGTCACCGCCATGCTGATGCTCAACCCCGAGATGAGAACGCTCCGCGAGGCGCTCTTTCGTCACCTGGCCCGCCTGCCACTGGATCCGTTGCCGATGACCGAGGAAGTCGTCGCTGCCTGGGAAGCACTCAGCAAGGATTCGCACAGCAAGCGGATCAACGCCACCTGGGTGGCTCGCTTTGCGATCGAGTTCTACCAGTCGGTGCTGAGATTCCTGGCCGGAGCCGACCAGTCCTCGGCCGTCCCCGAGGTGTCAGCCTTGTGCAAGAAACTGGCCGTCGGCGACCTCGGCACCATCGACCGGATCGCCGCGATGCTGGACCGTTGCTTCGCTGCCGAACGCGATCCGATGGCCAACGTGATGCTGCCACTGGCGCTGGAAGCCTTCATCGATGACCTCGCGAAGACGTCGCGAATTGGCAACGCCTGAACCAACCCGGGTATACTATCGGCACCCGCCCCGACGTCGAACCTGCTGCCATGAGCAACCGATACATCGTCCGTTTCGGCACCAACCGCAATGTTGCGGAATTCACCGTGCACGACGGCAAGGACCATCGCCGCTCCACCCAGGTCGTGGTCAAGAGTGACCGGGGCATCGAGTGGGGCGAGGTCCTGGGCGAATCCTCCGACCGGGCCCGCAAGGCCATGGGGCACCGCGAGTCCCGCGGACGCATCCTCAGGAAAGCCTCCGACGACGATTTTCGTCATCTCGACGACGTGCGGCGGCGTGAACGGGTTGAGTTCGTCGGGTGCAACGACCTGATCAAGGAAAAACGGCTCCAGATGCAGTTGGTCGATGTCGAACACCTCTTCGGCGGCGAACGCATCATCTTTTATTACCTGGCCGAGAACCGGGTCGATTTCCGTGAACTGGTCAAGTCGCTGGCCCAGAGATACAAGACGCGGATCGAGATGCGACAAATCGGCGTCCGCGACGAGGCCAAGCTGCTCGCCGATTTCGGCGATTGTGGCAAGCCGGTCTGCTGCAACACCCACCTGAAAACGATGCCGCCGGTGTCGATGAAGATGGCCAAGCTGCAAAAAGCCAGCCTCGACCCCAACAAGATCTCCGGCCGATGTGGCCGCCTGAAATGCTGCCTGAGATACGAGTACGACACCTACGAGGAATACCGCCGCGAGTTGCCCCGGGTCGGAGCGACCGTGGTCACGCGAGACGGACAGGGCCGGGTGGTCGCCCAGGAACTCCTGGCCAAGAAAGTGGTCGTGGCATTTGAAGACCGGCGAACCGCGATCGTTGACCTCAACGAGATCGTCACCGTCATCTCCAACAGCGGTGGCGGAGGAAAAGGGAAGGGCCAGCCAAAGAACAACCCGTCCAAAGAGACCGCTGACAAGCCCAACTCCCCGCCGGAACAGCAGAATGATGGTCCATCGGGACAGGCAGCCGCACAGCCAGAGAACGACACGCCACCTGGCGACCAGTCCCCAAGTGTCGAGCCGGAAAAGAACTCCGATCCAGATCCGGAATTGGAATCGGAATCTCAACAGGGAGAAGACAACGACGGTTCGGAACCGGGTGAACAGCCGTCCCAGGAGAACTGATACTACAGGCAGGTCGCCGCGGCGTGTATAATCGGTTCCAGTCGGCAATCACAGTTCCCGTCGTCGTTTGGAGACAGCCAGGAGAGATCCAGGAAACGGATTCCTCGCGATGTCTGTGGGTTTTTGAATGACTCGATCATTACGAAACATTTCGCTGCGTCCGATGTTTCATCCGGATGCGTACGAATTCCTGAAAATGGCGTTGCGCTTCACGGTGCACAACACACCGCGAATGAACAACGATGAGTCCGCGGAACAATCTCCCCCCGAACCGGGTGTGCCCGACGAGTCGCAGCACGTGACCGGTCAGGAGTTGCTCGAGGGGATCCGGCGATACGCGCTGGAACAGTTCGGCCTGATGACAACCTGGGTGTTCCAGCACTGGGGCATCGACACCACCGAGGACTGGGGACGGATGGTCTTCGAACTGATCGACCGCGGTGAAATGTACAAGACCGAGCACGACCAGCTCAGCGATTTCACCGACGTCTATTCGTTCGACCGTGCGTTTGATCTCGAATACGAGATCGACACCTCTCCGGCGTTCACACACCAGGCTCCCTGATGCCGGCTCTTTCTTCCCGACGCGCCGTGCTGACAGTGTTTGGCGTGGCCGTGGCATGGTGGATCACTCTCGGTGTGATGGCCGCGTTGACCTCCAATCCCGTCGTGCTGAATGTTGCCCAGGTTCTCGAGGCCCGCTTGATCGTCGAGGCCCGTGCCACCGGCACCGAGGATTCGATCGAGATCATCCACGTTTTCAGCGCCGACAAGCTCGACCAACCGTCCGGAACCATCACGGTCGCCAACCTCAAGGACGTGATCACAACACTGCAATCCAGCGACAGTTGCCTGGTCCCCCTGTCTCCCACGGGTGAGGGAGCCTGGAAGATTCCCGGTTGGCAGTTCGTGGACAAGGGACGAACAACGTCGATCCCGGTTGTCTACCCGGCCAACGACACGACCCGCAATCGCCTGAAGCAGATTCTCGAACGAGCCAAGCGCCAGATCCTCGATCGACCCATCGGAATCGAACGCCACTTCGTGCAATTGTCGGCCCGGTGATCCGGTGACGCGTATTCGTTCCGTCCAGGCCGATTGCTTCCGCATCCCGCTGCCAACGGCGGTCAGCGATTCGACCCACGGAACGATGGAAGCTTTCCAGCTGATCACCGTTCGCATCGTCAACACCGATGGCGCCACGGGGGTCGGCTACACCTTCACCGTGGGACACGGCGGTACGGCCGTGCTGGCCCTGTTGCGAGACGACCTGGCCGACTGGCTGGTGGACCAACCCTCCGACGAAATCGACAGCCTGTGGCAGAAGATGTGGTGGCG
>PBOU01000206.1 GCA_002724415.1 Planctomycetaceae bacterium | reverse complement strand
GCGGAGCGACGCTGGCCGGAGGCATCACCGGTGGCACCGGCACCGACACGATCACCCAGGCCGATGGGACCAACACCTGGGACATCTCCGCTGCCAACGCTGGCGACGTCACAGACATAGGAAGCTTCAGCGGCGTCGAGAACCTCACCGGCGGAACCGGTGACGACACGTTTGCCGTTCAGGCCGGCGCAAGCGTTGTGAGCATGAACGGGGCGGGGGGCAGTGACACTGTCACGGTTGACGTGGACAACCAGACTCTCACGCACGACGTGACAGCACCTGATTCGGGGACAATTTCTGTCACAGGTGCGGCCACCATCACCTATGCGAGTGTCGAAACGCGGACTTTCTCCAATGTCCCCGCTGGCTCCGCAACCGTAAACATCGCGGGGGGTGACGGTGCCATCGACTCGACCGACGACTACACGGTGCAGCGAGTTGGCAGCGACCTTCAGGTCGTGGTCGACGGAACCATTTTGACGACCTCCCCAAGTTCTACCATCGCGGATCTCGTGATCACCGGAACTGCAGACGATGACACCCTGACAATCGACCTGGCAGGCCAGTCGATCAACGACGTCATCCCCGCAGGCGACATCACCTTCGACGGGGGTGCCGGGTTCGACGCCCTGGTCGTCTCTGGAGCACCTTCGGCCAACCCGACGGCCATCACCCACACCTTCCTGGCCGCTGATGAGGGCAATGTCGATATCGATGGCCGCGTGGTCAACTACGACGGCCTGGAACCAGTGACCGACACGTTGATCGCCGGCACGCGCACGATGATCTTCAATCCCGCGTCCGAGACCATTGTCGTCTCCGACGACGCCACTCCCGGAAACAACGTGTCGCGGATCGATTCGGACTTTGGCGAACTGCTCGATTTTGCCCACCCCACCGTTGGGCTTGTCATCCGTGGAGCCGGGGGCGATGACACCATCAGCATCAACGCACTGGACAGTCTCTTCCCCACCATCGCCCTGACCATCGATGGCGAAGGCGGCACCGACACAGTCAACCTCAACACCGCCGCTTCCCACAGCCAACTGACCGTCACCGCCGATTCCATCAACGTGACCGGCGATCTGACGGTAACGGTTAGCGGAGCAACCTTGAGTTCGACAAACGGAATTTCGTTCACTGGCGGCTCGCTTAATGTAGGTACAAATACTGCCACTCTCACGGCAACATCCGGCTCCATCACCGGCACTGATGGCGGACCGATTGACATTGTCGCGGGCACTCTCGACCTGTCGGTTGCCGGCACCGGCAACGACGTGGGAACCAGCGGGGCCGATCGACTGGAGATCAATGCCACGAACCTGGACATCACCACCGGTGGCGGTGCCACCGACGACGTGTTTGTCGAGGACCTTGCCGGTGGAGTCACGATCGGCCAGATCGACGCCGGATCCGGAAACGTGACGATCTCCTCGGCCGGGCAACTTGTGGAGAACAGCGACCCGGACGTCGACATCATCGCCACTCAACTGACCGCCGATGCCGCCACGACGATCAGTCTCGACACGACCGTCGTCAGTCTCGACATCGCCAGTTCGGCCTCGGGAAACATCGACATCGACGAGACCAATGCGATCACTCTCGTCGACGCCAGCACCAACGATGGAACGATCACGGTGGATGCCGGTGGAACCATCACGGCCAGCCTCGTGACCGCCGGAGGAGCCACCGGCAACGTCAACCTGACAGCCTCCGCCGGTGATATCGACGCTGGGGCCATCACCGCAACAGGCAACGACGTCGTCCTGGACGCCGCAGGATCGATCACCGACGGCAACGGGGCCACCAACAACATCGCCAGCACGAACCTCGACGCCACCGCGGCAACCGGGATCGACCTCGACACCGACACCGATTCGATCACGGCATCGGTCACCGGGACCGGTGCCATTGACATCGACGAAACCGACGCGGTCACACTGACCAGCGTCACCACTGCCGACGGTTCGATCACGATCGACGCCGGCGGGCTGCTGACGGCCACGGACGTGCGGTCCCTGACCGATTCGGCCAGCAACGACATCAGCCTGGTGACGACCACCGGCGACGTGTCGCTGGAAACCGTCGATGCCGGCAGTTCCGGCGGGCTGACGGTGACATCGGCAACAGGCAGCATCACCGATGTCGCGGGATCGGCGATTTCGGCCGACAACACGACGCTCGCGGCCAACGCGGGCGACATCACCCTGGGAGACGACGCGACCGATACGGTCAACTTCGGCAGCCTGACATTTTCCGCGGTCAGCGGCGACGCGGACATCACCGAGGACTCCGCGACCCAGCTTGTCGGCTCCAACACGGCCGACGGTCTGGACCTGGTTTCGGCGGGCGCCATCACCGACGACACCGGCGCCACCCTGGCCGTCGCCTCCCTCGCCCGCCTCACCGGAGCCAACATCACGCTGGGAGACGCTTCGGCCACCGTCAATTTCGGATCCGTCCAATTCGCCGGTTCCGCCGTGACCATCACGGAATCCTCGGCGATGACCATCGCGGCCACCAGCAGTGCCACCGCCGGTCTGCTGTTGGCCGCCGCCGACGACATCAGCCTGTTTGGCCCCCTGACCGTCACCGGCGACGCCACGTTGGTCGCAGGCACGACCAGTGGTGGAGTGTTGATCAATGGCACGATGACTGTCTCGGCCAACGTCGTGATCGACGCGGCCGACGAGATTCGCAACGAGGCCCCGATCTCCGCGGCCACTGTCGACCTGGACGCCGACGACGGCATCACCGCTAACGCCCCGGTCGTCGCCAGCACGTTGATCACGATCTCAGCCGGCGAGGATGGCGACGGAGACGTCCTGGTCGACGGCGTGCTGCCGGAAATCGGATTCCTTGAGACAACCGATGCTGGTGGCGACATCGACATCACCAGCGGCGCCACCTCCGGCTCCATCACGCTCAACGGCGACGTGATCACGCTCGACCTCCTGACACTGACCTCCAACGGCACCGGCAACATCACCCAGGGCAACGGCACGCTGCTGGCCGCCAACCTGCAGGTCAACGCGATTGGCAATGTCACGCTGGACCAATCCACCAACGATGTGGACACCATCGCCGCCGATCTGCAACCGGGTGATTTTTCGCTGACCGACACCGATGACGTCACGGTGGGCACGGTGGCGACCGTGGGCATTCAGACCGGAGACCCGGGGACCGGTGGAGAAGTCACGATCAACGCCACCGGTGGCACGATCACCGTCGACTCGCCGATCACCACCGCATCGGGAACAGGTGGCGGCATTTCGTTGTCCGGCGCCGTCGACATCAACGCGGCGCTGACCGCCGCAGGCGGAAACGTCACGCTGAATGGTGCCGCTGCCGGCGCGGCCGACCTGTTCATCGACTCCGACCTCACCAGCAGCGACTCCATCAACCTGGTGTCCGCTCGCGACATCATTGTCGGTGGAACCTCCACGGCCACGCTGGAAACGACCGGTGCCGGCAGCGACATCACGTTGACGGCTGACTCGGAAGCCACGCCCGACGGAATCGGTGGCGTCCAGATTGCCACGCTGGGTGCCGTTGACTCGGCCGATGCCGCCACGCTCTCTGGATCGGACCTGTTCATCACCGGGGGAGCCACCGACAGTGTCGAGATCGCTTCCGACGGAAATACCGCGCAGTTGCTGGCCGGTGGTGACATCCTGGTGCAAAACGGTGCCAACGCTCCGGGGGCCGCCCAGACGATCATCAACGGTGCCGTTGATGGCGGCGGAACGATCACGATCACCGGCGAAAGTGACGTGCTGATTGGTGCCGATGGGGACCTGATGGGAGTTGCCGGCACCGTGTCCATTTCGGCCGGAACCGGAGGGATCCTGATGACCAATGGCTCCATTGTCGACGCCGGATCCGGGCTGATCGACATGGATGCAGTTGGCGACATCACCGTCGGTGCACTGCTGACAACCACCGAGGCGCAGCTCACCTCGACCAACGGGGCCATCCTGGACGGGGGAGACGATGAAGGGGGCGACCTCACCGCCGCCACCGCCGCGTTGCGAGCCGAGACAGGTATTGGAACCGATGCCGACCCACTGGAGACCGTTTCCGACCCGGTTGCGACCACGCTGACGACCGCCGCCACGACCGATTCGGGCGACATCGCCCTGTCCAACACCGGTGCCCTGCAGGTCGGAATCGTTGACGGCCTCTCCGGAGCGACGATCCAGGACACCGCGGACGACAACAGCGGAGCCGACAACATCACCCTCACCGCCTCCAGCCCATTGACCGTGCTGGCCGGCGCCCCCGTCGTCGACAACGACGGTGGTGACATCACGCTGACAGCCACCAACGATGGTGGAGACGACGACCACCTGACCATCTCGGCCAACGTCACCGCGACCGGGGGCAACGGGTCAATCGACTTGAATGCCGGAACCGACCTGGTGATCGACACCGACGCGGTCGTCTCGACCGTGGGCACCGGCGGAATCACCGGCGATGCCGAGCGGACGCTCATCGTGCAGAGCGACGCGGCCACGACCACTGTCCGATCGGCCGACGGAGACATCACGTTCAACGCCAACCAGGGAGTAACACCGACCACCGGTGACTTCTACGGGATCAACCTCGAGGGTTCCCTGGTCGAAACAACCAACGGTGCCATCAGCCTGACCGGCCAGGGCGGTGACAATTCTGGTGGCAGCCCATCCGATGACAACGACGGCATCTTAGTGGAAGGGGCAACGATTCGTTCGACGGGCACGGGCACGATCACTCTGGTCGGCACCGCCACCGACGGAAGCGATTCGGACGGTGTCGACATGGACAGTGACTCCGGCGGGACCGCGGCCACGATCACCAGCGTTGCCGGTGCGATTGCCATCACGGGCAACAGCACCGGCACCGAAACGGGTGTCGAAATTCAATCTGGCTCGGTCGTCACGTCGACCGGCACGGGGCCATCAGCCGCGACGATCACGATCGCCGGAACCGGCGACGAATACGCAGTCTACATCGGCAATTCCGGCAGCGCGGTCACCTCGGTCGACGGAGACATCATCGTCACCGGGCTCGCCCAGGCCACAGGAGACGCCACCGGCATCTGGATCGAAGACGGTGCCACGGTCAGTTCCACCGGCACCGCAGGCGATGCCGCATCCATCACGCTCGACGGCCGTTCCGCACGGTACGGCACCTACATCGAAAATGCCGGTACCACGATCACCTCAGTGGCCGGCGACATCGACATCATCGGCACCGGGACCACTGTCGATGGAGTGTCCCTGTTGTCTGGCGCCCAGGTCACTGCCGACTCGGGCGACATCACGATCACCGGCGACAGCACAGACAACAACGGCGTGGAGATAGACGGCCCGGGAACAGCGATCACGTCCACCGGCACCGGAGCCACAGCCGGAAACATCTCGATCACCGGGAACAGCACAAACGGGACGGCCGTCCACCTCGACGCGGCCGTGACCAGTGCCGATGGAACAGTGGAAATCGCTTCTGACGATGGTGAGATCCGGATCAATCCCGACGGCGACATCACCTCCACCAGCGGCAGTGTCACCATTGATGCCGACACTGCCGGTACAACCGCCAACGTCGTCATGGCCGACGGGGCAGTGATCAACGCCGGGTCCGGGACCATCGACGTGGACGCCGATGCCGACATCACGTTGGGCGGCCTCGCCACCACCAACGCCACCGGAACAGCCATAACAATCACCGCCCTCGCCGGAGGCGTCATCGACGGTGGAGACACCGACACCGACATCACCGCCAACAGCGGCACGGTGGTCATCGACGCCGTGACCGGGGTCGGCGACGCCGATGCCATCGACACGCAGATCGCCACGCTCGACCTGGACAACACCACCAGCGGCAACGTCGACATCAACGAGACCGACGCACTGGCCATCAACGAACTCG
>PBOU01000205.1 GCA_002724415.1 Planctomycetaceae bacterium | reverse complement strand
TCGGCGACCGCCAGCATCGCATCCCGCAACGCCTCGGCTTCGAGTCGTCGCAGTGGGCTCCGCCACCACAATTGGTTTTCGGGGTCGATGGCCATGGCACTCTGCCGTGGGGCACTTTGCGTGCGATAAGTGGCCGAGAGCAGGATGAGCCGATGGAGTCGCTTGATTGACCAGCCACCGTGAATCAATTCGGCCGCCAGGTAATCCAAAAGGCGGGGGTGGCTGGGACGTGACCCGAGTTGACCGAAGTTGTCGGTCGAGGCGACCAGCCCGCGCCCGAAGTGCCACCGCCAGACCCGGTTGACGAAGACCCGGGCGGTCAATGGGTTGTCGGGACGCGTCAGCCAGTTGGCGAGTTCGAGGCGTCCACTTTGTCGGGCGGGAAAGGGCCGGGTCTCGGGCCCGGCGAAGATTGCCGGTACGGCCCGTGGGACCTTTTCGCCCAGGTCCTGGTGGCTGCCGCGGATGTGAACCGCCAGGTCGGCCACCGTGCCGTCAGTCACCCCCATCGCGGTGGGCAATTGTGGAGCCGCGTTTCGGAGTGTTTTCAGTTGAGCACGCAGTTTGGAAATGAGGGCCCGCGTCTCGCCGGGGAATTGTTTCTCGATTTCGGAGGCCGACTGTTTTCCCTTGTCGTTGGTTGGAGAGTCGGCGCCGAGGACCTTGCGGGCGGCCTGGACGAGTTTGTCGATTTCGGATTTCTTTTCGGCGACCAGTTTCTGGTGTCGCTGGACCTGTTCCTGGTCGGCGGCGGTGGCAATCGGGTTCTCGTTCCAGCGGGCGACCTTCTTGAAATGTTCCATTGTCCGGGTGCTCTGGAACACGCCAGCCAGCGCGTAGTAATCGCGCGTGGAGACCGGGTCGAATTTGTGGTCGTGGCATCGTGCACAGCCCAGGGTCAGTCCCAGGAAGGCTCGTCCGATGGTGTCGACCTGTTCGTCGATGATGTCCATCTCCATCTTCTTCTCATCGACCTCGGCCAGCACCTTGGGGCCCAGCGAGAGGAATCCGGTTGCGATCAGTCTCGCGTGGCGGTGGTGAGACGGTTCACCGTCAACAGCCGGCTGCAGGTCGCCGGCGATTTGGTCGCGGACCATGGCGTCGAAGGGCCGGTCGGCGTTCAGCGAGTCGATCACCCAGTCGCGGTATCGCCAGGCATTGCCGTGGGCGACATTTTCATCGAGACCGTTTGAATCGGCATAGCGGGCGACATCGAGCCAGTGACGGCCCCAGCGTTGACCGTAGTGCGGGGTGTTGAGCAGGCGGTCGACGAGTCTTTCCCAGGCACCCGGGCGGTTGTCACCCAGGAAGGTGGCGACCTGTTCGGGGGACGGGGGCAGGCCGGTGAGATCGAAACAGACCCTGCGGATGAGCGTTCGACGATCGGCGGGTGGAGAGGGAGACAGCCCGCTGGCGGTCAATCGGGCCAAAATGAAGCGATCGACAGGTGTGCGGCTCCAGTGTGAACCAGTCTCTGTCGGTGGAGAGCCCGCCGAGAGGGGTTGGAATGCCCAATGGTCGCCGGTGCCGCGGCGGCCGGTTGATGGATTGCCGGTTCGAGGGTCAACTGCACCGTTGGTGATCCATCGCTCCAGGATTCGGATTTCCTCGGCAGGGAGTTTCCGCTTGGGGGGCATCTGCAACGAGTCATCCCGATAACGGATGGCCCGGATCAACAGGCTCTGGTCGGGACGTCCCGGCCGGATGGCTGTTCCGCTGTCGCCGCCGGTTTGCCAACCCTGGCGGGTGTCGAGTCTGAGCCCTCCCTTGGGGGGGGTGGCCCGGGACGAGTGGCAGGAATAGCAACGGCGGATCAGCAGTGGACGGACGTGCTTTTCGAATTCGGCAATCCGGGCCGGACTGGCTGCCGGTGGAGCGGCCTGTGCGGTGGACGGAAGCAGGATCAGCAACGGCAATACAAATCGGAGCATGCAGTGATTCTAAGGAGAAGCCGTGGCCGGGTGTAGCCGTCTCGGGGATCTCGCCAGTTTGGCGATGTGGTGCCGGTTGATCCGGATTGCTAGTCTGATGGTTCGAGTTGGCAACAGCCCAGGAGATGGTCGAGATGGACAGCGATTTGATTCCGGTGATTTCTCGAGTGGTTCACGTGGCGACGGCGATCGTCCTGGTTGGAGGCAGTGTCTTCATGCGATTCGCCCTGATGCCGGCAGCAACCGGATTGGGCGATGCTGAACACGACGGGCTTCGCGAACGTGTGCTGGGGCATTGGCGCCGTTTCGTTCACATCGGGATCGCGTTGTTGCTGGGAAGTGGTTTGTACAATTTCCTGGCGGTCACCATGCCAGCACACAAGGGCGATGGTCGTTATCACATGCTGGTTGGCATCAAGATGTTGTTGGCCTTTGTGCTGTTCTTCCTGGCCTCGGCCCTGGTCGGTCGATCTAGCGGCCTCAAAGCGTTGCGAGACAAGGCTCGTGGGACACTGGTGGTGATGATCATTCTCGCGGCCGTGATCGTGATCATCTCCAGTTACCTGAAGGTTCGGGGTGTCCCCGCGGTGGCGACGGAGGTCGAAACCGCAGCAATGACGTTGTTTTTGCCGTGGACTGGCTAACACCGGGAACTTTTTTCCCACTCAAATCGTCTCAGATCGCGTACGATAGAGTGAACGAGGCGTACATCTTTATATACGCGCCTCTGACGACCCGTTTTTGTTTGATTCATTTCTCTCCATCTCCAGCTTTGACAATCCAGAAAGGAAGCGAGAACCGGCACGGTCCCTCCACCCGGCGGACAGAAAGGCAGGACGCAACCGATGGTACGTTATCGCAACCCGGCGATGGCCGAGTTGAGTCGCCAGCAGGTGCAGTATGCTCCGCGGAATGTTCGACTGAAACAGATCGAGCGGGCCGAGCGTTTTGTGGATCGATTGCATCCGGAACGGTTTTACGCTTATGGGGATGTCTGCGAGGAGGTGACCGGTTACCGGTCCGAGAAGTATCCGGACCTGAGGTTGACCGGTGGTGAGGTGATCCGCGACCTGCGGTGTCTGGTCGAGGACCTCTCGGACAGTCTTGACCTGTCCACTGCTGATGTTGGTGAGCCGGTCTTGAGTGTCCCGGAGGTGGCGACCCGGTTCCAGGTGTCGACCAAGACGGTGGACCGGTGGCGTGATCGGGGCCTGGTCTCTCGCCGGTTCGTGGTGGATGGACGCAAGCGGGTGGGGTTTCTGCAGTCGGCCGTTGACCGGTTTGCCCGGCGTCATGCGGCGGTGATCGATCGTGGGACCCGTTTTTCAAAGGTGGAGGAACGGGAACGCGAGGAGATCGTGCAGTCAGCAAGGCGACTGGCTCGCGATGGTGAATCTTCGACAGCGATCTGTCGCCTGCTGGCCAAGCGACTGGGACGTTCGGCCGAGACGATCCGGACGACCCTGAGGGATCATGATCGAAGTCACCCGGCCGCTGCGGTCTTTCCGAATGCGGGGACTGCATTGCATGAGGAGGACCGTCGGGAGATCTATCGGATGGTCCGGCAGGGAATTTCGGTCGATTCGCTCGCGCGTCGGTTTGGTCGTTCGCGAAATTCCATCTACAGGATCGCGGCCGAAACGCGTGCCGAGATCCTGCTGGAACTGCCGATCGAGTTCATGCACAGTGACGAGTTTCCGGTCGCGGGAGCGGAGGCGGAGATCCTGGGCGTGCCACCGGAGAACCCGAAGGCGCGACTCACGAAGGCTCCCCCCGGGTTGCCGGCTTACCTGGCCGCGTTGTACCAGTTGCCGATCCTGACTCGCGAGCAGGAGCAATACCATTTCCGAAAAATGAACTTCCTGGCCTGGCAGGCCGCCGAGGCTCGGCAGGAATTGCTGCTGGCGCGACCGACGGGACGGGCTGGTCGGGTCGCGATGGATCGTGTGGAGATGTTGCTGGAGGAGAGCGGCGCGGTCAAGAATTTCCTGATCCGCAGCAACTTGCGGCTGGTTGTTTCAATCGCCAAGCGGCATCTTCGTCCGGGGATGAACTTCTTCGAGATGGTCAGTGACGGGAACCTGCCTCTGATCCGTGCGATCGAGAAATTCGATTACACGCGTGGAAACAAGTTCTCAACCTATGCCACCTGGGCAATCATGAGGAACTTTGCGAGGTCGGTGCCACGTGAACACCAGCAGAACGATCGGTTTCGAACCGGTCATGACGAGTTGTTCCTGGGGCGATCCGATGATCGCGTGAACCCGTTTCTCATGCAGCGTCACCGGAGGCAGCACCAGTTGGTCATCGAGGAAATCCTCGACCATCTTGATCCTCGCGAACGTGAAGTGATCACGCGGCGTTACGGGCTAGTCGATGGCACTGAACCCCAGACACTCGAGCAGGTCGGTCGGAGATTTGGTGTTACCAAGGAACGGGTGCGACAGTTGGAGAGTCGTGCGATGAAGAAGTTGCAACGGGTTGCTAGCGTCGAGAGCCTTGAGATTCCAGGGATCGACTAGGCGAGCGGACCGATGGGGAGCGGGAGGGGCTGGGGCCCCAGGAGGCCCTGAAAGCGGGTATTCTGGCTTGCAAGGCCGCAGCGGGCTGCTATATTGACCAGCCTGTTGTCCCATGAGGAATTATGGGCTAGCGTAGCTCAATCGGCAGAGCCCCGGTTTTGTAAACCGGAGGTTGTGGGTTCGAGTCCCACCGCTAGCTTCCCGCGCCGAAAGGGGTAGCCCACCGGGAACGCATCGGCGCTGTTCGACGGGCCTGCGCCAGTCGGCTTGCAAAGAAAAATGTGATTGATCGAGGGGGAATTCCCGAGCGGCCAAAGGGGCCAGACTGTAAATCTGGTGGCTCAGCCTTCGCAGGTTCGAATCCTGCTTCCCCCATTCATTTTGACAGGAAGAAAAAACTAGTTCTCGGGCATTGTCTTGCCCCGCTGCAATCGACAGTTGTCCCGGAAGTACGTACAACAAAGAGTCCGAATCGTTCGCGAAACATCGTTTGGTCCCCGGATGAGTCCGGGCGTGTTCGATTCGAGTGGGCCAATTTTGGTTCTGACCAGAAACAATTCAACTCAACGCACCTATCCAAGGAGATCTCGAACTCGCCGGAGTCGGAACTTTGTATTGCGACAGGCGGGCCAGAAGCGGGCGTAGCTCAATGGTAGAGCTCCAGCCTTCCAAGCTGGTGGTGTGGGTTCGATTCCCATCGCCCGCTCTTTTTGTTCCGGCCCCGTTTGGTCGCCAGGCGGCTCCAATCACCTCCGGGCGGCTCAAAACGACAACAGGCTGCTGTAGCTCAGTCGGTAGAGCGCGTCCTTGGTAAGGACGAGGTCATGGGTTCAAGTCCCATCAGCAGCTCTTTGAGACGAAAACTGAAACACCCGCTTCAAAGTAACTAACCAGACCTATACACCAACCCACACACGCATCCTAAAACGAAAGCAGGATCGGGAGAAACCGGAACGATGGCCAAGGAAACATTTGAACGAACCAAGCCGCACGTCAACGTCGGGACGATTGGTCACATTGACCATGGCAAGACGACATTGACGGCGGCGCTTTTGGCGGTGCAGCAGACCAAGGGGCTTGCAGAGTTCAAGAGTTACGCCGATATCGCCAAGGGCGGTACGGTTCGTGACGAGAACAAGACGGTGACGATTGCGGTGAGTCACGTGGAGTATGAGTCCGAGTCACGGCACTATGCTCACATCGACTGCCCCGGCCACGCCGATTACATCAAGAACATGATCACCGGTGCCGCCCAGATGGACGGTGCGATCCTGGTGGTCGAGGCCGGCACCGGACCGATGCCCCAGACCCGCGAGCACATTCTGTTGGCTCGCCAGGTCAACGTGCCAGCCCTGGTTGTCTTCCTCAACAAAGTCGACCTGGTCGATGACGAGGAACTCTTGATGCTGGTCGAGGAGGAAATTCGAGACCTGCTCAACAAGTACGATTTCCCTGGTGACGAGATTCCGGTCATCCATGGCTCGAGCAAGCCTGCACTGGATACTCCCGACGATGAGGGGGCCAACGCCTGCATCGGTGAGTTGATGGATGCCCTGGACAGCTACATTCCCGACCCTGTTCGTGACAACGAAAAGCCGTTCCTGATGGCTATCGAAGACGTGTTTTCGATCGAGGGTCGTGGCACGGTTGCCACGGGACGGATCGAGCAAGGCGTTATCAACATGGGCGAGAAGATCGAAATTATCGGTCTTCAGGAAACGGCCGAAACGACTTGTACCGGCGTCGAGATGTTCAACAAGACGTTGCCGACCGGAGAGGCTGGCGACAATGTTGGGATCCTGCTGCGGGGAGTCAAGAAGGACGAGATCCAGCGTGGCCAGGTGTTGGCCGCACCGGGGTCGATCCAGCCGCATACCAAGTTCAAGGGTGAAGTTTACGTGCTCTCGAAGGAAGAAGGAGGGCGTCACACGCCGTTCTTTACCGGCTATCGCCCTCAGTTCTACTTCAGAACGACGGATGTCACCGGGGCCGCGCATCTGCCCGAAGGCGTTGAGATGTGCATGCCGGGTGACAACGTTACGATGGAGATCGAGTTGGGTAAGCCGATTGCGATGGATGAAGGCAGCCGGTTTGCTATCCGCGAAGGTGGCAAGACGGTTGGTTCCGGTCGGGTCGTGGAGATCATCGAGTAGCAGTCGATCGTCGATCGGCACAGGACTTATCGATCCGGTTCCCCGACCGGGAGCCGGGTCGAACAACAGTGGTTCCGGTCCCCATGGGTGGGTGTTCTTTTGAAACGGACGCCCGCCGGTTGGTCGGGACTGGCTCCGGGGAGGCGTGTGATGCCCAGAGAGTATGTCTGGCTGGAATGCACAGTTTGTGGCTCAAGGAACTACCGGGTCGAAAAGGAGACCCGGGGGACCGAACGGCTGGAATTGAAGAAATACTGCTCGAAGACTCGTCAGCATACGCTGCACAAGGAATCGCGTAAAAAGTAGGATCACCGGAGGGGTTGGATCTTCGGTGCCCTGGACGGGTGTAGCTCAATTGGCAGAGCACCGGATTCCAAATCCGGCGGTTGGGGGTTCAAGTCCCTCCGCCCGTGCTTCGTTGTCGACCGCGGAATTGAAATGGCCAAACAGAAAACCACCGCAGCAAGTACCGCAGGCTTTGGCAGTGCCGTGGCAAACACCTTTGCCATGGCACGCTACAAGCGAAACCAGGGGCGGGTGACGCGGCAGTTGACTGCCGCGTCGATTTCGCTGGTCGTTTTTTTCGGTGCGTACACGCTTTACCAGACCCTGTTGACTGAAAATGTGGCCACGTGGATTCCTCTCTGGACGGCCACGGCAGTCACTGCTGTGGGGTTGTGGTCCACGTTCAGGATCATTCATTGGCCGCGCTTTGCTGACTTTTTGATTTCCGTGGAAGCGGAAATGGACAAGGTCACCTGGAGCGATTGGAGCGAATTGAAGCGGTCAACGGCGGTGGTGCTTATCACCATGGTCGTGCTTACACTGGTGCTGTTCGTCTTTGATGTCTTCTGGCAGAAGATTTTTACCAGTACCGGAGTCTTGTTCTAAGGGTTTGGGGGGCGTTGCCGATCTCGGCCAAACGCGACTGGAACGCGACGAGGACGTCGTGGTTGCGTGTGGGTGCAAGGAAAGCTGATCGTGGCAGGTGGCGCGTTGAGATTAAAAAAGCCAATCGGTGAGACGCGATGTCGATGTTCGACGATGCCACGATTCCGAATGAAGACCCGGCCGAACAGCCGGTCGATGATCAGCTGAGCCAGTCGGAAGATTCCGGTGGCGAACCGGCTGCTGAGGAACCGGCTGCTGAGGAACCGGCTGCTGAGGAACCGGCTGCTGAGGAACCGGCTGCTGAGGAAC
>PBOU01000204.1 GCA_002724415.1 Planctomycetaceae bacterium | reverse complement strand
GGTTCCTGCAGGGAGTTGGGGAAGAAACAAGTTGAACAGATGTTTCTTGAGGTTGAGGCCACCTCTGGGACAAACAGCCAACGAGAAGTGTTGAGGGTCCACAAGGCAACCTCGGTGAAGCCACCGAGGGGGGAGGAAACATGAGTTACGAGGTCCTGACTGGGATGGGTGGCGTGACGGTAGAGCGGGATGTTTCCGCCACCATGCGCGATGGAACAGTCCTCTTGGCGGACGTATATCGCCCTAAGGAGGAAGGGCCTCATCCCGTCCTGTTGAGCCGCCATCCTTATGACAAGCAGGCTGCATTGTCGAACTTCGGCTATGCGCATCCTGCTTGGTATGCCGAAAGGGGCTACCTGGTTGTTGTCCAGGATTGCCGTGGCCGCTATCTATCCGACGGGGACTTCACCCCGTTCCTCAATGAATCTGAGGACGGTTACGACACTGTCGAATGGGCGGCTCGCCTGCCGGGCGCGAATGGTCGGGTCGCTATGTACGGATTTTCATATGGCGGGGCTACGACCATGTTGGCGGCAAAGGCGGCTCCTCCCAGTTTGGCCACCATTTGCCCCGGTTTCACCGGGTCGCAATATTACGACGGCTGGACCTACCAGGCGGGGGCCCTCAATCTCGCGTTCACCGTCTACTGGTCGACTTTGCTCGGACTCGATTCTGCAAAAAGGTCTGACGATGCAGAGGGTTACGCTCAGTTGGGAGCGGCTCTGGGGGCCGCGTCCGCATGGTTCAATTTCTTGCCTATAGCCGACTATCCAGTCACCGCAGATCACGCTCCATATTTCCGTGACTGGGTGGAGCATGCTTCCTATGACGATTACTGGAGGCGCTGGAGCATCGACGAGGCGTACGAAGAGATAAAGGTTCCTGCAATCCACACTGGCGGGTTGTACGACATTTTCCTCAGCGGGACCGTCAAGAACTTTGTTGGCCTCTCAAACGCTTCAGCGAGCGTGAAAAGTCAGCCGCAGAAACTCCTTCTCGGGCCCTGGACTCACATGCCGTGGGCTCCCGTGGATGTTGTTGGTGGGGAGGTGAGCACTAACGAGGTCGACGACTGGCAAGTTTCCTGGTTGGACCACCACCTGAAGGGTTCAGACAATGGTGTTCTGGATCATCCAGTGACTGTGTACCTGCTGGGGGAAGGAATTCGGAACTTCACTGCATGGCCGCCGGTGGAGGCACAATCGGTCGAGTACTTCATGCATTCGCAGGGCAGGGCCAACTCGAAGTTCGGCGATGGCTGGCTTGATAGAGAGGTTCCTTTAGACGAGCCAGTTGACATCTTCATCTACGATCCGGCCACCCCCACGCCCAGTCTTGGCGGGCATTCCTGCTGCTTTGAATCGGTTACCCCAATGGGTCCGGCAGACCAGAGCATCGCCGAGGTTTCCCGAATGGTTCTGGTGTACACCACGGAACCCCTGATTGAGGACATGCTGGTGGTCGGGGACGCATTCGTCACGCTTTATGCCGCTTCTTCCGCTGTTGACACCGACTTCACTGCTCGGCTGTGCGTGGTGGGCCCAGATGGGACCTCGATCAACATCCAAGAAGGCATCGTCAGAGCTCGCTATAGAGACTCGTTGGTTGATCCGTCGCCGATCGTCCCTGGAGAGGTCTATAGGTATCGGATAGAACTCGGACCCGTCGCCACTCGAGTTCCTGCTGGTTCGGCAATCAGGGTCGATATATCCAGCTCAGATTTCCCTCAGTGGGATCGGAACTTCAATACTGGTGGTCGGATTGGTTTCGAGGGCCCGTTGGATGCGGTGACTGCGACCCAGACGGTATTGCACTCTGGGGCCTTCCCGTCGAGCCTCTGCCTGCCGGTGGTTCCCGAGTAGGACCCGTGGTACCGCAGAGGAGGACCAGTCGGGTCAAACAGCCTGCTCCAAGTCAGCCCGGCCAAGTTCATCGCGGAGAAGTTCCACTGTCCCTTGAAGGTCCCTAGCAAGAGACTTAGCGGCACCTTCGACGTCTTTGGCTGCGAGGCAGTCGATGATGGCGTGATGATGGTCGTCGACGCTGCAGACAAAGTTCCGCTGGCCCGAGGCCAGATGGATGTAACGGTCCGAATGGGCCCAGAGCACTTCAATCATGTGGCATAACCACTCTGAGCCGGATAGTCCGTAGATCGAGTGGTGGAATGCCCGGTGGAGGATCAGACCCTTCTCGATCTCATTGGCTTCCAGTTCCCTTACTGCCTCGGTGATGGTGGAATCCAGTGAGTCGATGAACTCCTGGTCCATGAAGTCGGCAGCCAGACGGAGTGCTTCAACCTCGACCAGTGTGCGCACTCGGTAGAGGTCCTCGAGCGACTGCATAGACAGCGGAGCTACACGGGCTCCCTTATTGACCTCAGAGATGACGAATCGCTCACTCTCCAGCAGTCGAAGTGCCTCTCTGACTGGAATAAGGCTCACTTCGTTTTCTTCAGCAAGTCTGTTGAGGCGAAGAGGAGTCCCTGGCGGGTAGGTGCCATCAAGGATTTGTGCCCTAGTGGACTGATACACCGTCTCGACTAGGTGCCCTGATTTTGGCTTTGGACTTGTCAATTGGGGTACCACCAGCAGCGGTCAAGGGGTGTCGATTGCGACGAACGGTTGATGATTCTACTCTCGCACGTCGTGTGCACCACGGGAGCCCTCCAAATGTCCGGCGGCGACTACCTCCTGTTCAAGAACAAGGACTTCGGTCGTACGGAATTCGACGATCGGTTGGTTGTCAGTCGAGACGTCTTTGGTATTCGAGGGACATCGTCATGGGCGGGTGAAGATTCGCAAGGTGACGAGTTCTCTGGTTTTTCAATAGGGGCCAACAAACATGGCCTGCTCTGTGCAGATTCAAACGTGCGAGAAGAACCCTCAACAGGCGTCAACTACGACGTGCTTACGGAGATTGCGCTCACCGAGGGGGTGGATGTAGCGACAGCCGTTGAGGCCCTCCGGCGGGCACTGTCGGCCGAGAGTTTCTGGTGTGCAAACCTCATGCTGGTGGATTCGTCTGCTGTAGCGGTCGTCGAGATCAGGGGCACCGAACTGCATTGTTCCCTGGAGTCCGGCTTTGCAACGCGCACCAACCACCACGTGCATTTCGGGGTGACGGCAACTGACGATGATCTTGTCACCAGCGCGGACCGGCTGAACTGGTCGTATCGCCGACTCTCCAAGGCTGAGGGCCTGTCTGACGTTCTCAAACTCCAGCGGAGTCACGATGGCGGTGAGTCAGGGATCTGTAATCACAGCAGTTACGAGACCGTGTACTCGTACGTCCTGATGAGTGGTGATGACGGGATTCGCCTTCTGGTGACGCGGGGGCACCCTTGCGGTGAAGGTCCGACACGGGACCTCCTAGTCCCGCTGGGTAGGGCTTGGTCTAGGGAGGCGGCAGCCGAGTTTCGAACAGCGTTTCCCTCTTCCGCCAGTGCCACCGAGCAGTGAGGTCGCTAGATCTTGGAAAGGCCACTTCGAATTCTTCGATCAGGGCGGGCCGACTTCGCCAGTTCCATTGCCCTCGCAGCCAGAGATGCTATAAACTCACAGTAATCCATGCTATAAAAAGATATAACAACAAGTTGAGGGTTGCAGCCGCTCAAAGTTGATGGCTGTTGATCGATACGAGTGTGAGTCCTATGGGCGGACTCACTACGTGCACAAGGGGGTACGGGAGAGATGAGCGATCCGACCAAGAACGGCGAGCTTGACCAGCTGATTGAGAAATATCGCGGTGGTGAGGTCTCGCGCCGGCACTTTATGAAGGTGGCTGGCGGTCTCGGTGTCAGTGTTGCTGCCGCTGGGTCAATACTCGCAGCTTGCGGTTCCGATGAGGCTGCGGCCCCGGCGACTACCGCAGCCCCGGCAACTACCGCAGCCCCGACGACGACCGCAGCCCCGACGACGACTGCTGGACCAACGAGGGGCGGGACGCTGAAGGAAGGCTACGACCTCGACTTCTCGAAGCATGATCCGATCACCACGAACTGGTACGACCCAGCTTTCTTTGCCATCTACGAAGCTCTCCTCACCAATGACCCCGATGGCAATGACAACCACCAGTTGGCGACGAGTTTCACTAAGTCAGCTGACGGCATGGAGTACCGGTTTGATATAGACCCGGCTGGGAAGTTCCATTCCGGGAAACCGGCAAACGCTGCCGCAGTGGCGGACTTCCTGGCTTTCTTCAAGGCGACGTCGTTTATCGCAACGCTGGCTGCTCCGGTCGCGAGCTACGAGTCAGAAGGCGATCAACTAGTCGTCAAGATGAACAATCCATGGGTTGGAGCCCTCGGACCCCACAAGACTGGCTACTTCAGGGTTCTCTGCATGGACACTTGGAACGAAGCCGGAGGCATGGAGTCGACTACCTACGGAACAGAAATCGCCGACGGGACGGGTCCATTCACCCACGAAGAGTTTGTGCCTGGAAGCCATGTTCTCGTTAAGCGGTGGGAGGACTATCCGGGTTCCAACACCGAGTACTTCGAGAACAAGGGTCCAGCGCATTTGGATGCCATCCGCTGGACCTTTATTGCTGAAGCTAGCCAGCGTGCTGTGCAGCTCGAAAATGGCGACATCCATACCCTCAAGGGCCCGGCGCCACAGGACGTAAGCCGCCTGGAGAGCAACTCGGATATCACCGTCTACCGGTTCCCCGAGTGGTCGGGCTACATCCTGACCCTCAACCAGGATTGGGACGAGTACTTCGGAGATGTTCGTGTCCGAGCCGCTATCGCCCACTTGATTGACCGCGAAGCCATGCGCGACGCGGTCTTCTTCGGTGATGCAGTAGCTGATTATGGGCCGCTTCCACCCACGGACAAGTTCTACGACCCGGTGGTGGAAGAAATGATCACCTACGACCCTGCCGCAGCCGCAGCCCTAATGACTGAGGCTGGGTGGGCTTTGAATGGTGACGGAATCTGGGAAAAGGATGGGACGGTGCTCTCCTTCGAGTTCGCTGTCCAGGCTGAGTCGATCAACGAGGCAGTAGCTACCACCGCCTCGGCAATGATGCGCGAAGGTGGCGTTGACGCTCAGGTCAACGTTGTTGACAGGGCAGTCATGTTCGAGAAGCAAGCCACCGAAGGCAAGGGGGCGGCGCCAATGACGCTGTTCTATTGGCTGTGGCCGATACCGATCGACGTGCTGAACCTCTTCGTGAACAGTGCGACTATTCCATTCCCGAACATGTCTCGAGCGAATGTGCCTGCCATCGATGAAGCCATGGCAGCGTGGACTAGCGCCGGCACCGAGGCAGAGGGACAGGCCGCTCAGACTGCGTTCCAAGTGGCTTACTGCGAGAATGTTCCTTATGTTCCCATGGTTACGCGCAATGCTGTATTCGCCAAGAGAAACAACGTTCATGGGTGGCAGCCCACACTTTGGAACCTCTATCCCTATTACAACGACGTCTGGATTGAGGCTTAAGCCTTTCCGGGGGTCCTTCTGACCGCCAACCGGATGACCGAACTTGATGCTCCTCGTTCGTCCCACGCTCACGCGTGGGACGAACGGGTGGCAGCCTACGAAAAGGAAGTTCGGGCAAACCCCTGGCGCAAGAAGTTAAGGGAGTTCAGCCGAAACAAGCTGCTCTTTACGGGTTCGGTTCTAGGAATCCTGATCGTTGGCCTGGGGTTGATTGGCCCCCTCGTCGTTGGCAGTGATTACGCGGGTCAGTCGCTTCGCAATACACATCTACCCCCGCTTTCTGAGGGGTACTTGCTAGGGACGGATCAGTACGGACGCGACCTTCTGGTCAGACTCTGTATAGGAATTCGCGTCTCCTTGTTCGTAGCCGCTGCGGTAACTTCCATGGCGCTAATAGTCGGCATGGCATTGGGTATGTGTGGCGGATTCTTGGGCGGCTCTGTGGATCGAGCTGTCCGCTCGGTCACGGACTTCATCTGGGGATTCCCACTGATCCTGGTAGCGGTCCTTTTGGCTGGAGGACTCGGGCAAGGGTTGTTTCCAGTAATCCTTGCTGTCGGCATAGTGAATGTCGCCGCTATTACGCGTGTGGTGCGTGGTGAGGTTGTTGTGCTCCGAGCTAAGGAGTTCGTGGAGGCAGCGCGTGCCTGTGGAGTCTCAAACTTCCGCATCATGTGGCGCCACCTGCTGCCAAACGTGATGGCGCCCGCCCTGGTGCTGGCTTCTTATTACGTGGCGGTCGCGATCATCGCAGAGGCGGGCCTATCTTTCATTGGTCTCGGGGCCCAACCTCCACTTCCAAGCCTGGGAAAGATGGTCGCAGATGGTCGAGGGTTTCTCAGAATCAATCACTGGGAGAGCACGGTTCCGGGCATCGGTATTGCTGGGCTAGTCCTGTCGGTCAGCCTGATAGGTGATGGGTTAAGGGACGTGTTCGACCCACAACTCCGACATGAGGCGAAGGGAGTTGAAAAGGGATGAAACGGACTGCCAGCCGCCTTGTTTACACCCTGATCGTGCTGTTCGTAAGCTCGATCGCTGTCTTCTACGCCATTCGGCTTTCTGGGGGCGACGCAACTGCAGCGGCGCTGCCGGGTTCTGCAACCGAAGAGTTTCGCGAGGAGTTTCGCGATCGGTTGGGCCTCAACGAGCCGATCTATAAGCAGTACTTCACCTACATGGGACGGGTTCTGAGTGGTGATCCGGGTAACTCGCTAACCAACAACAAGGCTCTCACCGACATGCTCACGGAGCATGGCCGTAACAGTCTCGTATTGGGTGGAGCGGCATTCGGACTCGTGTTCCTAGTGGGCATTCCTCTCGGGATTCTCGCATCCCTCAGACGCAATAGTTGGGCGGACCAGGGCATCATGTCCTTCTCGACCGTCGCTATGGCTGTGCCCAACTTTTGGTTAGCGCTTCTTGCCGTTTGGCTATTTGCTTCGAGGCTCGGTTGGTTACCATCGGCCGGCTGTTGTGGTACCAAGCAGCTCATCCTGCCGGCAGCTGTCCTTGCCTTTGAGGGCATCGCTCTCACAGTTCGGATGACCCGGTCGTCCATGATCGAAAGCCAGAACAGCGACTACGTGAGGACACTGAGAGCAGGAGGCCTCTCGGAGTGGCGCATTACCTGTAAGCACGTACTCAGGAATGCACTCATACCAATCATCTCGTTGGCAGGATTGCGGATAGGACAGATCGTCGGCTACGCGCTCATTGTTGAGACTATTTTCGGGTGGCCAGGCCTTGGACAAGTATTGGTTAATGCAGTCTTGCGACGGGACTACCCGGTGGCGCAGTTCTTCTCTCTAGTGCTGGTTGCTTTGGTGGTTCTGGGAAATTGGCTGGCAGATACCGGCTACACGATTGCTAACCCGAGACTACGGAAATCGACATGAGTGCAATCGATGCGGGATCGAGGACAGGCGAAGCCCCATCGAGCCTCGGACGCTCGCCGCTTCTGGAAATAGAGGATCTGCGAATCTCCATCACTAGTGATGGTTCGTCCTTCGATGTGGTAAAGGGGGTGGCGCTCACAGTTTGTGAGAATGAGATCGTTTGCTTGGTGGGAGAGAGTGGTTGCGGGAAGTCGATGACTGCACTTTCGGTGATGGGTTTGCTTCCGCGCGGCATAGCCAAGGCCACCAGCGGCAGAATCGATCTTGAAGGCCGAAACCTTCTTGGCCTCCCAAAGCGCGAACTCAGGCGCTTGAGGGCCGATTCGATCTCAATGATCTTTCAAGATCCGATCACTTCGCTGGATCCAGTGTTCACGATTGGGAGTGTTCTCGAAGAGGTAATTCGATCTCATAGGAACATCAGCCGTACTGAGGCGCGCGAGATTGCCGTCGGGGCCCTCGTGGAGGCTGAGCTTTCGGATGCGGCGGACCGTCTCGACAGCTACCCGCATCAACTATCGGGCGGCATGAGGCAGCGGGTGATGATTGCCCTAGCCATAGCTCTTGATCCAAAACTCCTGATAGCTGATGAACCGACGACTGCGCTGGACGTCACCGTTCAGGCGCAAATCCTGGAGAACCTGCGAGCGCGACAACGAGAACGCGAGATGGGGATGCTTCTGATCACCCATGACCTTGCGGTCGTTGCTTCGGTGGCTGACCGAGTAGCTGTCATGTATGGGGGCGAAATCGTAGAAGAAGCTCCAGTCGACGAGCTCTTCAGCGATCCTCGACATCCCTACACCCAAGGGCTAATCAGGGCCCTACCAGACATATCCGTGTCGCGGGGGAGCCTCCACAGCATTCCTGGTCGTGTGCCGCCTCCCCAGGTCCCACCGCCCGGGTGCCTGTTTGCGCCGAGGTGTGAGCATGCGCTTGATGTGTGCTGGGAAGCGAGTCCGGAGCTCAGCCGCGACGGTGCCCGGAGTCTGCGTTGCTTCAACGCCCAACCCTTTGAGATGGGCTGATGGAACCACTTGCTATCGAGATCAAAATTGCTGAGGAACTGGTCGTTCGGGGACAAGAATGGCCGGTTCAAGGGCCTCCGGTGGTGATGTTCCACGACCATGGCGACGACCTCGACTGCTGGCAGGGAACCGACCGCCTATTGGCAGACAGGGGGTTCAGGGTGATCAGTCTCGATCTGCCCAACCACGGTCTTTCTGACGATTGCGTGCAGGAAGATTCGATGCTCGAAACTCTGGTCGAAATAATCAAGAACGTCTCAGAGGTCTGGGGGCCGATTGGGCTGTGTTCCTATGGCTCAATATCTTCCGAACTTTGTCAGATGCGAGGACCGGATGCGCCAATCACGCACGTAATGGTTTCGCCTCGGGCTCCGGCTGCTGGAGTCAGTTTGCGAGCTGGTTCAGGAGACGAGATGTCCCAGTTGGTGGTGGCGGCCACTAACGACGGAGAGCGGTCCGAGGAAGCGCGTCTCCTGTTCGACAGTCTTGGCGCTAAGAAACTCTGGGCCTCGGTGGCTGCAACCAGGCATGGTCCAAGCCTGATCAAGAGTCATGATCATCTCGTCGATGACATGGCCGTCTTTCTTCGGCGGACCTTGGTGCCCCCCCATCTGAAGTGGACCGCTGCCACCCATGAGAAGGCTGCAGGCGAGTTTCTGGACGCCGAATCAGAACGAGAATAGTGAGGACGCGGTACCACCGCGAATGAGGTCACGTTCGGTATCGCTGATGTCTGGAAGTAGATGGTCGACCAAGGCCAACTGTTCCGGGTAGCCGGGCTCTGAGCGGATCCACGGAAAGTCTGAGGCCCAGAGCATCCGTTTCGCCCCAAAGGAATTGTTGAGGGCTTCGGCAACAGGAGCCATATCTAGATATGGGTATGGCCTGTGGCTAAAGGCGTACTGACCAGAGAAGTGGACGTAAGTGTTCGGGTTCTCGGCGACTCGAGCAAGGAGGTCCAGGGTGGGTGGCGGCACATCAGTAGTGAAGTGGGGCCGACGGTATTCGTCGATGGCCAGGTTGTCGATTGTGACCATGAAGCCAGAGTGATTGAACACGGTTACCAGCTCTGGAAGCAGTTCTAGGACCTTTTCGTAGAGCTCAACCTGTTGCGGCTCAGAATAGAACCAGACCCTAAGTCCGCGCTCTGCCATTGCCTGAAAGAGTGGGAACAACTCGTACGTTTCCGGGTCGTCCGCAGTGGAAGCGTTGGCATCGACCCGACTGACGCGAATCCCTTGGATGTCACTGAGATCTATCCGTCGGTCTAGGTCCTCGGCAATCTGTTTCGACTCTGGATCGTGATTGCCAATTCCGACAAAACGTCCAGGAAAGTTGATTTGAAGGTCTCGTAGATACTCGTCTTGGGGTCCGAGGGGCACAACGATTGCCTTATCAACGCCCGCGGCCCCCATTACTTCGAGCAGTTCTTCAGCCGGAACTTCCATTTCAGCATCCGCCATCCCTGGGTAGACAGTCCGGGGATAGTCCTCGGATACGGCCTTGAAGAGATGAAGGTGGGCATCGACTACTTCCATGGTCAACCTCCGGTTAGCTTCTGGTCTCATCAATTAAGCGACGCATGCCCTCATACAACAGGTCGGGGGCCGTTGCTAAGGAAATGCGCACTCTGTCTTCGTTGCCGGGACCAAATGTGGAACCGGGGACTACAGCAACCTGGTGCTTGTCGACGAGGTCCATGGCAAACGCCACATCAGACCGCCCGGAACTGCTGACATCTATCCAGATATAGAAGGCGCCTCCCGGTTCAAGTGCGGGAATACCAGAAGAGGAAAGAATGCGCCTTGCCTCGTCCCTGCGCTCCCGGTAGGCGTCTCTCATTTCACCGATGATTTCTTGAGGGCCGTCAAGTGCAGCAAGCGCCGCATACTGTGCTGGGGCATTAACGCAGCTAACTGTTGGTTCCTGGCACTTACGGATCAGACCGGCGATCTCAGGCGGTGCAACCGCGTAGCCGACCCTCCATCCCGTCATCGAGTAGGTCTTGGAGAAGCTATGTATGCAGACAACACGACCATCGACATCGTGTGAAGCAGCCGAGACGTGGGTGCCCTCATAGATGATCTTGTCGTAGACCTCGTCTGAGATCACGTAGATGTCAGCCCTGCGCGCAAACTCGAGTATGTCTGCCATCTGGGCTTGGTTGATCACGGCCCCGGTTGGATTACACGGCGAGTTGATCAGCACCGCCTTGGTCCGATGAGACACAGCAGATTCCAACTGTTCGACGGTAGGTACGTGACGGGTCGCTTCGGTGGTTGTAACAACGACTGGTTGGATACCGAGAAGGGTCATCTGCATGAGATAATTGGGCCAAGACGGGCTCATCACGATTACCTCATCGCCAGGGTCCGTGATTGACATCAGAGTCGTATAGAGGGCAGCCATGGCCCCGGTCGTGACGACAACATCGTCCGTCTTGGTTGTCCGTCCTGTGTCCGCTGCGAAGATCTCCGCTATCCGAGATCTGAGTTCTGGAATGCCAGGATTTTCCGTGTAGCGGGTCTTTCCCTCTCGGGCCGCCTTATCGGCTGCCTCCAAGACGTGGCTTGGTGTTGGGAAGTTCGGTTCACCCACTTCGAGTCGAATGCAGTCAGGCATGCTGAACGCCCGGTCCATGATCACGCGGATCCCTGATCTAGGCATTGATTCGACGGCGCGCGATAGTGGCTTCATGGTTCCTCAGATGACCGACTTGACCTCAGGGAAGTGGCAGGCGACTAGGTGACCTTCGCCGTCGTCAGTTAGTGGCGGCTCGACATCCCGGCACAAATCTTGAGATCGGCCGATTTCACAGCGGGACCGGAAACGACATCCCGGAGGCGGGTTGATGGGGCTGGGAGCGTCACCCTCGAGCAGGATCCGCCGCCTCTTCCGCTGCTTATTCGGATTGGCTACCGGGGCAGCTGAAAGGAGAGCGTGGGTGTATGGGTGAGTTGGCTCCGAAAAGAGCTTCTCCGCGCGGCCCTGCTCCACGATCTTGCCGAGGTACATGACCGCGACTTCGTCGCAGATCTGCCTGACGACTGCGAGGTCATGGCTTATGAATAGGTAGGTGAGTGCGAGTTCTTCCTGCAGCTCCGACAACAGGTTGAGGACCTGCGCTTGGATGGAAACGTCTAGGGCGGACACGGGCTCATCGCAGACAATGAAACTTGGGTTCAGTGCTAGGGCTCGTGCTACCCCGATTCTTTGCCTCTGGCCGCCAGAGAACTCGTGTGGGTATCGCTGAGAATGCCCGCTCTCGAGCCCGACAAGTTCGAGGAGTTCCTGCGTTCGCCCTTCACGTTCGTCTCGGGTCAGGTCGGTATTGACGACCAGGGGCTCGCTGACCGACGCACCTACCGTCATCCGGGGGTTGAACGAAGCGACAGGATCTTGGAACACGATCTGTAGATCGGATCGAAATCTTCGAAGTTCTGACTCAGACGCCTGAGCGAGATCGATTTCTTCAATCGTTTGGTCCGCAGAGGAAAGCTTTCGGTAATAGATCTCTCCGGAGGTTGGCTCTACGAGGCGGAGAATGCAGCGAGCAGTCGTGGACTTCCCACAGCCTGACTCACCGACGATGCCGAGGGTTCGACCACGCTGGACGTCAAAGGAGACGTCGGCGACGGCAGAGACCACCTGGTCCCGCTTCTTGGAAAACAAACTCGCGCCGAGATGGAACTCTTTGGCGAGGTGGCGAACGGAGATGACGGGATCGTTCCCGCTTGGACTAGTTGATTGCGAGGTGACAGCCACGTGCCACACTATATAAGATTCAAGGAATGGGGAACCGAGGAGCCTCGGCGCCCTTGATCACGGACCGTTGACCTGACATAGGTGAGGAAGAAGATGAGCGAGGACCAGAGCTGGCGAGGAAATGTTGGTGGAATGGAATGGGAGAGGGCGGAACGTTTTCTGAGCGGTAATGCCTTCGCAAGGGTGGCCTGCATTGACGACGAGGGCAACCCTTACGTGGTTCCCCTCTGGTACACGTGGGACGGGGAAGGGTTTCTCCTGGTGATTCGGGAGAGGGCTCGCATCGCCCGCTACATGAAGAACAATCCAAATGTGAGCCTGGTGGTTGACGAAAGGGAAGTAGACGACGAGCGAGGCCAGTTCACCCTGCCCAAGGTGTTCTGCCAGGGTCGAGCCGAGATTGTCGAAGAGGCAAATATCGGCGGTGCCTGGGTTCAGGTGGCTGAGGAGATGTCCATTCGCTATCTCGGCCCAGACGGACCGACCTATCTGGTTCCGACCTTGGTTCAGCCGCGCTGGTTAATCAAAATCGTTCCCGAATACATCAAGACTTGGGAAGGCGTAGGTTGGGGAAAGCAGTACTGGGTTGAGTCGGAAGGAAACCCGACCTACGAGGAAGTCCACGGCCTAGAGGGCGACTCCTAGTCTTTTGAGGACTGATCTTCTAGCCACTGAAGAGTGAACTGGTTCCACTCGTCGGCCATTTCATAGAAGGCAATGTGACTTGAGGATGGGCCTTCGAACGTGTGGAATTGGGCCCCTCGGATGTTTTGGGCCACTTCCCAGCCATACCTGGCCGGAACCTGCCAGTCCATTTCTCCGGTGGTGACAATTGTCGGAGCCTCTATCTGGCTCAGCCTGTCCAATGCATCGTGCGTCCTATCTGCGTGAAAGTGACCCAAGAGCCCGTCCTTGGATGGAGGGTGCGGGTTGTCCCTGATGAAGTTGCTTTCAAAAGCACTGACGTCGTCAGGCCTATTCGCCAAGAAGTCTGGACTGGAGACCCAGAGGAGAGCACAACGTATATAGGCGTCGAGGTCGTCATGTTCCACCATGAACGACATTGAGTCGATCATCCTGACGAACCACTCGTCAGACCTGCCCCAGGTGTTGTGCAGTTGAAGGCTTGTAACGCGGCCAGGATGGTTGATCGCGAGTTCCTGTGCCGTTGCGCTACCTAGTGACAAGCCAGAAACATGGGCAGATTCGACTTCTAGCGCATCGAGCAGGGCGGCGGCGTCGTCAGCCAGAATCCGCATGCTGTATTCACTGGGGTCTGACGGGTGTGTTGACTGCCCAGTCCCCCTGTTGTCGTAGCTGATCACTTTGAAGTGTTTGCTGTAACACTCGACCTGAGCATCCCAAGTCGTGTGGTCGGCTCCGGTGCCCATGATCAGTAGCAGTACATCGCCTGTTCCCTCGACCTGGTAGAAGGTGCTGATCCCGGTAGATAATTCGACTGTTGGCATGGTAAGTCTCCTTGCAAAGGCAGCCCACGTTTCTGGTGCGTCCTAGACACAGTAGGTAATGTTATATAACACTTCTTTTTCTGGAATAATGCAAGGTCATGGACACCAGCCAAGAACAAGACCGACGGGTGGCGATAAGCCCACCAAGTTTGTGCCCCCCTCCCGAGCCGTATTCATATGGCATCAAGGTAGGGAGAACCCTGCATCTTGCTGGTCAGGTGGCTCTAGATCCCTCCGGTGCAATTGTTGGAAGCACGGTTGGGGAACAGGCGGAGCAGGTTTGGGAAAACATTCTCGCGGTGCTGGAAGAAGCTGGAGGCGGTGCGGCTGACATCGTGAAGGTTCTCTACTATCTGGCCGACATAAGGGACTTTGAACAAGAAATGGTTGTGCGTCGTCGGGTATTTGAAGGCCTTGTTCTACCTGCCGTGACGGGGATCCAGGTCGCCGCACTCGGCCTGCCGGGTCTTTTGCTTGAAGTAGATGTGACCGCTGAACTCAGCCAATGACCGCTGGGTGGGACGCCGATTCGGTCGGGAGCCTCCTGCGTGCCTTGGGGCTGGATGGAGTCGAGGCGGTGCACAGTGAGCTCATAGCCGATTTCGAACAAAGATCGTCTGCAGCGGAATCTTTCGAACGCTTCCTCACTTCCGAAGTCGCCCCGTGCAACGTCTTTGATGCGTCATGGGAGTGATGGTGCCTTCAGCCAGTTCTATCTTGGAGCCGGTGTCTCGTACCGACGAGGCACTGGGTTCGATGGTGGTTCTCGATCCGGTAGGACTGGAACGCCAGTGTGCGGACTTCCACGAAGATCGCCTCCTGGCTGGGATGAAAATCGCGGTTAAGGACATCATCGAGGTGGAGGGTTTGCCGAATGGCTGTGGCTCCGCGCTATATGGCGATCCACCGCCACCTTCGCGTTCGGATGCAGAGGTCGTTGCGAGGATCCGAAAGGCGGGTGGACTAGTAATCGGTAAAACGGCCGCTCACGAACTCGCATGTGGCGTATACACCCCTGGAACCGGAAATCCTTGGGACCTTGCTCGTTCCCCGGGTGGCTCAAGCGGTGGCTCCGGGGCAGCTGTCGCCGCTGGTCTATGCGACGCCGCTCTGGGCAGTGACACGGGTGGTTCAATAAGGATCCCGGCTTCCCTCTGTGGGATAGCTGGCCTCAAGCCAACCTATGGCCTAGTTCCAAAATCAGGCGTTGAGCCTCTCAGCTGGTCGCTCGACCATGTTGGACCGTTAGGAAAAACAGTCAGGGATTGCGCGCTGCTCCTTGAAGCAATAGCCGGAGCCCACGAGTCGGATCCGACATCAGCGAAAAGGGCCAGCGGTGGCTATCTGGAAAAACTCGATGCAGGAGTTGCTGGACTCAGAATTGGGATGCCGGCGGGATTCTTCATGGACCCCATCGACCCCCAGACGCAAGATGCATTCTTGGCAGCCGTTGAGGTCGTCCGTGAGTTGGGGGCCGACGTAACGCCGGTGGATGTTTCCTACCTTGTCGGGAGCCTTGAAGCAGAATTCGCGATTGTGTCCCCCGAGGCTGCCGCGTATCACCATGCGAACCTCTGTCGGAATCCTGAACTAATCGACCCTTCGATACGGGCGATGCTGGTAGCTGGAGCGGCCTTGCCATCCAGCTATTACCTGAGGGCCCTCCGTTGGCGGCAAGTCATTGCCGATGAGATGAGGGAAACCTTCGTCGGGAATCGACTTGATGCATTCATTGCCCCAACGGTTCCAGCGCCTGCTCAACTGCATGACCAGGAGGAGTTCGCTTATCCGGGTGGCGAGGAGCCGGTCATCTCGAGCTTTGTTCGCACCACTGCACCGTTCAACCTCACTGGGCAACCAGCACTATCGGTTCCATGTGGCTTCACGGATGATGTGCTTCCTCTGGGTTTACAGGTCGTAGGTCGTCCGTTTGCGGAAGACATGGTCCTGCGCATCGGCAATGCTTATGAACAGGCCACGGATTGGGCGGCGCAAATTCCTCCTATTCATGTCACAACGGAATAGTCACGAGACCTGGGAGATCGTCTTGGGAGACCTGAACGGGACTAATAGGTCAGCGGGGTATCGCCCGGCAGACCCGATTGGTCTACCGCCGATATTCGCATGGCCGATGAAGCCGATCAGGTCGGTCAAGTGGCTCCTTTCCGAATTTCTATTTCCTTGGGGCTTCATCTTCGTGGGGCTGGCAGTAGTCAGTTGGAACTGGCTGACCCCAGAAATAGGTGAATCAGGAGGGCCGGCATTAAGCCTATTTGTCATAATCTGGTTGAGAAATTGTGCGCTGCTCTCGCTAGTAGCAGGCCTATTGCACTGGTACCTCTACAGCAAATCCAGTCAGGGAGCTGAATTCAAGTTCTCACCTCGATGGCCGTCGAAAACTTCTTCACGGTTCCTTTGGCGCAATCAGGTCTATGACAATGCCTTTTGGAGTATTGCGAGTGGCGTGACCGTCTGGTCAACGTTCGAGGCGATCACGCTATGGGCATGGACCAGAGGGATAATTCCCGGCGCGTCCTGGTCGACGAACACCGGCTACCTGATTGCTGCAACAGTCATATTCTTCTTTGCTTCGTCTTCGCACTTCTATCTCACACATCGATTGCTGCACTGGAAGCCCTTGTATCGGTCGGTGCATGAGTTGCATCACCGAAATGTCAACACGGGTCCCTGGACGGGGATTTCCATGCACCCCGTGGAGCACATTCTGTTTTTCTCCATGTTCTTTGTCTGGTGGATCGTTCCTATGCACCCTTCAGTGATCATTCTCACGGGCTTCTTTAAGGGCTTGGGTCCCGCAGTGTCGCATTCTGGGTTCGACCGGCTGCTAGTTAGTAGACGGAGGATCCCTGCAGGAGACTGGTTCCATGACCTCCACCACCGGCACTTCGAGGTCAACTACGGGAATCCTGAAGTGCCTTTCGATTGGCTCATGAAGACCTGCCACGATGGAAGTGACGAGGCCCAGCGTTCCATGGCCGTCAGGAGAAGACCTCACTCCTCTGCCTCCGGTGGGGCCGCTTCGTAGGCCCATGACCCACTCTGGCTGACTGATGAACGGATCCGAACCACCGCGTGGATAGTTCTAGGAGTCGGGGATAGTGGCTCCTTTAAAGGCCATTAGGTCGACCTGTACGCC
>PBOU01000203.1 GCA_002724415.1 Planctomycetaceae bacterium | reverse complement strand
TCGGCACCGAACCACTGCGATCCCGGGGATTGTGGGGAATGATGCAGCAAGGCCAGGAGGTTCCAGGCGATGCGGCAGAAGACAACCTGCCGCAGTTGCCCGAAGTTGAACCGATGGAACTGGCCGAAGCCGCCGCAACCGAAACCGAAACCGGCTGGAATGGACGCGAGAACGATCGGGAACAGGCACCGATGGTCGCCGTCCGGACGTTGTCGCGGTCGTGCCGCACCAGCCTGGTCACCGGGATAGCCGCCACCCTGCTGGCTGGCCTGGGCCTGGTTCCACCGGTGATCTGGACCAGCCTGCCGGCACTGTTGTCCGGGCTGGTTGCGGTTTACACCGGGCTGGTCGGCGCCAGTGAAACCCGCTCCTCACCGGACCGGCTGAGGGGCTGGCGTGAAGCGGTGATCGGCATCGGACTGGGAACACTCGGCATGTTCCTTCCTCGTCTTCTGCAGATGCTGGGTGTGGCCTGACGAATCGGCCAATGCCGATTTGGGCGTGTGAACGGGCTTGACCCGATCTGCTGAATTGCACTACAAGCCCCGCTCACTCGATTCCGGTGGCAACCACTCGCGCCGCCGGGAGCTCACTCGATTCTCTCCCGTCACAATCTCATCGCGTGGTAGGACTGTGCCCATGTCTCTCAACTTGACCCAAGTTACCTGCGCCGTTGCATCACTTCTGGCCATTCTCGGTGGCGACGCCCAGGCCCAGTTCCTTCCCGGAACGGGGTCCTGCTACTGCGTCCGCCCCGTGACCCAGACGTATTACCAGACCATCCCGGTCACAGAATACCGCCAGGTCACCCAGACGGTCCGGCGACCGGTCGTCGAGACCAAGTACGTCGACCAACAGGTGACCGAGTACCGGCCGGTGACCGAGGTCAAGACGGTGCAGGTGCCAACGGTCAACTACCAGACGGTGACCAACTACCAGACCGTCCAGCAACCGGCCGGGCAGTGGGTCACGCGTTTCCACCAGGTTCCCCGCATCACACCCTGCCAGTACGACAATCGCCCCGACCTCTTTGGACTGATCAACCGCACCTCGTTTGCAATCCGACAGGCCTTCACCCCCACGGTGGTCGCCAGCCGTGAGTATGTCGGCGGCATGATCACCCAGCAGGTTCCAGTCACACAGACCGTCGCTGTCCCGGGCACGCGGCAGGTTTCCTACAACGTCACCCGCATGGTCGCCCAGACGTCCACTCGCAAGGTGGCAGTCAACTCGGTCCGCTACGTCGCCCAGCAGGTGGCCATGCTGCAACCGGTGACCGTCATGCGAAACATCCCGGTCGGCACTCGAACCGTGTTCTCTTATTCGCCTTACAGCACTGCGGCCACGCAAACCGTGCTGTTGCCAACCGCTCCAAACGCCACCACGACCCGCTCGGCCGCCCAGACTCCCCGTCGCTTCGACGCCGGAGAAGCCAACCCCAGCGGTTCGGCGACAACCGGGAGCGACAATCGCACGTCGCTTTATCAACCAGCCCGCAGTCGCCAGTTGCCGTCCGCCGCGGTGACCGGCTGGCGAACCCGAACCACCAGATCCACTGCAACGCGCAATGGCCCTCGGCTGGTAGTCATCCGCTAACAGGGCACGTGGTGCCGGGCCTCCGGTACTGCTGCCAATCGGGGCACGTCGCCGGAGGTGGTTCCACCAACCCGACCGGCGTGAAACCCTCGCGAGGGTTGCACTTCCCCCCCCGCGGCACCGGCTTCATGCCGGTGCCCTTTTTTGTGCGCGGGAAAATGTCGCGACGTCCCCGCATGACTCGAACCGGGCCGTCACTTCTTCTGCAACTTGGCCCACTGGTCCCGCATTGTCACGGTCCGGTTAAAAACCAGCGCCTCCTGGGCACTGTCCTGGTCGACGCAGAAATAGCCCAACCGTTCGAACTGGAACCGATCACCTGCGATGGCGTCACCGAGCGATCGCTCCAGGAAACACTCCGGGAGCGTCTCGAGCGCGTTGGGGTTGAGATGTTGAGTCCAGTCGTCGTCCCCGGCGATCACTGACGGATCGGGCTCGCGGAAAAGGTGATCATACAATCGCACCTCCGCCGACACGGCGTGTTCGGCCGAGACCCAGTGGATCGTCGACTTCACCTTCCGGCCATCCGGTGCCGATCCGCCACGCGTCTCGGGATCATACGTGCACCGCAATTCGATCACCTCGCCTGCGTCGTCGGTGACCACATCGTGGCAGGTCACGAAAAACGCGTAACGGAAACGGACTTCGCGGCCCGGGGCCAACCGGTAGAACTTCTTGGGTGGATCCATCATGAAGTCGTCCCGCTCGATATACAGTTCGCGGGAAAATGGCACACTGCGGGTACCGGCCGACTCGTCCTCCGGGTTGTTGACGGCGTCCAGTTCCTCAACTTCTCCCTCGGGAAAATTCTCGATCACCACCTTCAGGGGGCGGAGGACCGCCATCCGACGCGGGGACGTCCGATTCAGGTCCTCCCGCAGGCAATGATCCAACAGTGCGATCTCGGTCACCCCATCAAACTTGGTGACGCCGATCCGTTCACAAAACGCGCGGATCGCCTCGGGAGTGTATCCCCGGCGTCGCAGACCGCGAATTGTCGGCATCCGCGGATCGTCCCAGCCGGTGACCATCCCATCGGTGACCATCTGCAACAGGCGTCGCTTGCTCATCACCGTGTGGGTCAGGTTCAGCCGAGCAAACTCGGTCTGCTCGGGCGCATAGATTCCCAATTGCTCAATGTACCAGTCATACAACCGGCGGTTGTTCTCGAATTCGAGTGTGCAGATCGAGTGAGTCACGCCCTCGATGGAATCCGACTGGCCGTGTGTGAAATCGTACATCGGGTACAGGCACCAGTCATCGCCCTGCCGGTAGTGATGGGCGTGCCGAATCCGGTACATGATCGGATCCCGCATGATCAGATGCGGGGTGGCCATGTCGATCTTGGCCCGCAGCACGTGTTCACCATCGGCAAATTCACCGGCCCTCATTTTCGCGAACAACTCGAGATTCTCTTCGATCGACCGATCACGAAATGGGCTCTCGACCCCCGGCTCCTTTGAGGTACCGCGATTCTGCCGGATCTCGTCGATTGTCTGACTGTCGACATAGGCCTTGCCACCCTGGATCAGTTGCACCGCCCAGTCGTAGAGCTGTTCGAAATAATCCGACGCGTACCGCACCTCTCCGTGCCAACGAAACCCCAACCATTTGATGTCCTGCTGGATCGCTTCGACAAAATCGACGTCTTCCTTGGTCGGATCCGTGTCGTCCATTCTCAGGTGACAGACGCCCCCGTATTCCTCGGCAATCCCGAAGTTCAGGCAGATCGATTTGGCATGACCAATGTGCAGAAACCCATTGGGTTCGGGGGGAAACCGTGTCACCACCCGCTGGTCAAATTTTCCCGAGGCGTTGTCGTTCTCAACCTTCTGACGCACGAAGTCGACCCGCGTCTCGTCGGACTGGTCACCGGGCTGCGGAGTGGCTTGCTCGTTCATGATTCGGTCCCCTGGTCATCCGTCGCTGAAACGCACATTTCCAATGCCCGATCAATCCTCCGCAACACGCTCTCGCGCCCCAGCAACTCCAGGCACTCGAACATCCCGATCCCGGCGGACTTGCCAGTCACGGCCACCCGAACCGGATGAATGATCTGCCCCAGTTTCAGGTCCTGCTGTTCGACCCAACCCTTCATCAACCCCTCCAACCCCGCCGCTTCGAACGGTTCGAAGTTTGCCAACTCGTCCCGGAATGCCCGCAGCCACCCCGACACTCCATCCTTCTGCAACCGCTTGCTGACAGCTTTCTGGTCGTAGTCCAGTTGATCGTCCTCGACAAAAAACTCGTCGAAATCCAGGACGTCGCTGTACACCTTCAATCTCTCTCCCATCGCCTCCAACAGTGCCTTGACGAACCGGCAACTCTCGGCATCAGAGGAATCAGTGACCAATCCGGCCCGCACCAGGTAATCCAGGCAGCGATTCAACCGTTCGTCCGGACACGACTCGCTCATCCAGTGTCCCTGCAGGCTGGCCAGTTTGTCGGTGTCCAGCCCCGCCGGACTCTTGACCACCCGGTCCAGCGTAAACGCTTCCACGACGGTCTGGCGAGACATCACCTCGGTCTTGTCGTCCAGTGACCATCCCAGTCGAGACAACGCGTTGAACACCGCCTCGGGCCGGTACCCCATCACCTCGTAGTACTCGACCATCACCGGATCCGGTCGGTCTTCACCGCCACGACCGATCCTGGGCAACACCTGGTCAGCCGCCTCGAACAACCTCTTGAACTGGGGATTGTTGCGATACTTGTCCAGTTTTCGCTTGCTCAGTTTCTCCTGTGTGCCCGGCGCAGCGACATACGGAACATGGGCGAAGATGGGCAGGTCGTGCCCAAGCGCCTCGTGCAGCAGAACCTGGACGGGCGTGTTGGAGAGGTGTTCCTCGGCACGAATCACGTGCGAGATCTGCATCGCGGCATCATCGACCACCGTGGCAAAGTTGTACAGCGGGCTGCCGTCACCCCGCTGGATCACCGGGTCGGGAATCAGAGCGGCGTCCCATTCGACCCGACCGCGTACTGCATCCTCTATGACAACCGTCTGTTCTCGCGGCACACGGAACCGGACCACGTGGGGTTTCCCCTCGGCCAGGTTGGCCGCAATGGTTTCGGGATCGAGCTCCAGGGAACGGCGTGTGCCGACGAATGTTCGCCCCTCGGCTTCCGCCTCGGCCCGAGCCGCCTGGATCTCCTCGGGTGTCTCAAAACAGTGGTAAGCCAGCCCCTGGGACAAAAGTCGCTCAGCCGCCGCTCCGTACAGGTCATCCCGCTGGCTCTGGAAGTACGGACCATATTCACCGCCCCCCTCGGGCCCCTCGTCCCAATCCAACTCGAGCCAGCGAAAGGCATCGAGAATCGGGGCCAAGGCCGCCTCGACGTTTCGCTGCCGGTCGGTGTCGTCAATTCTCAGGACGAATTGCCCACCGTGATGACGGGCGAACAGCCAGTTGAACAAGGCGGTCCGCATGCCACCGATGTGCATGTAACCGGTCGGGCTGGGGGCAAAGCGGGTACGGATCGTGGTCATCGGGTGTCGGATCCATCAGTGGGAGCGGTCGATCTTAGGCGAGGATTTCACAAGGGGTCAATCCGTCAACAGGTGGATGGTCCAATGGGGCTTTCCTGGGACCAGCTCAATCCGCCCGTTCCACCGGCTTCCCGTGCAAGTGATCACGCCCCCACAACCGGTCACCGCGCGTTCCGGATCGGCCTGGTACACACCGGTGTCCCACCGCGTGACCGTCCCGCGATCACCACTGACAGGCCCCTCGTAGTCGAGATAAATTCGACGGTGATCCGGAAGCGGTTCGGCCCGCCACGGGGAACCATGTCCCGGGTCATCAAGGATCCGCCAGGTCGCCAAGGGTCCCTGCTCGTCAAGCTCGAGCAACAGATCCCAGTGCAAGACCGGGTGGTCGTGAGACAGGATCGTGAAACGGGGCACGGGAACCACGCAACGAGTTACGCCGAAGATGGAACAACATTTGCACACCTCATACCATAGACGCATCGTCAAAGCGAATCGTCTGTCTCTCGCCACTCTCACTCGCCATCCCGGACACACACTCGATGACGCCCCGCGAAGTCCTCGCCCTCTGCCGAGAACGTGAAATCCAGGCCGTTGACCTGCGTTTCATGGATTTTCCTGGATCCCAGAAACACTTCACGATTCCCGTGACCGCGTTAACTGAAGAGTCATTCGAGGACGGACTGGGAATCAGTGGGTCGAGCCTCCAGGGCTGGCAGGCGATCAATGAGAGCGACATCCTGGTGGTGCCACAGCCGGAAACCGCCTTTGTTGACCCCTACCGGGCCGGGACGCTGGCAATCCTGGCCAACATCCAGGACCCGATCACCCGCGAGGACTATGCCAAGGATCCGCGCAATGTTGCCCGAAAAGCAGCACACTACATGCAATCGCTGGGTCTGGCTGACGAGGCCCGGATGGGACCTCGGATCGAATTTTTCGTTTTCGACGGGGTCGACTTCGGCCAGAACGAACTCGAAGCGTTTTATCGACTCGAGAGTCGCGAGAGTCCCTGGCAACGAAACCAGTCCACTCCGGGCAACCACGGAACCGGAATCCGCCACCGACAGGGCTACCTGGCTGTTCCTCCGACCGATACGCTGCAGGAACTGAGAAACCAGATCCTGCAGTCGCTGACCGATTGTGGAGTCGCCGTGAGTGGCCACCACCACGGAGTCGCCTCGGCCGGACAATGCAAGTTCGATCTGGTGCCCGAATCACTGGTCACCGCGGCCGACCACCTGGTTCGCGCCCGTTACCTGGTCAGGAACGCCGCCACCGCAGCGGGCCAGTCGGCGACGTTCATGCCCAAGCCGATCTGGAACGACAACGGCTCGGGACTCCATCTGAATCTCTCGCTGTGGAAAGACGGCGAACCCCTGTTCGCCGGCTCCGGATACGGCGGACTCTCGCAGACCGCGATGCATGCGATGGGCGGCATCCTCGCCCACGCCCCGGCCCTGTCGGCCTTCTGCTGTCCGACCACCAACAGCTACAAGCGACTGGTCGCCGGCTTCGATGCGCCGGTCAACCTGACCTACAGCTACCGCAACCGCTCGGCGGCAATCCGCATTCCCGTCCACGCCGTCCGGCCCGAGAACAAGCGTTTCGAATTCCGCTGCCCGGATTCTTCTGCCAACGCCTACCTGGCACCCGCCGCCGTACTGATGGCCGCGCTGGATGGAATCCAGAACCAGATCGATCCCGGCCCCCCACTCGACAAGGATCTTTACGACCTCCAGCCGGAAGAACTGAGCGAGGTGCCGCGTTTGCCCGGGTCGTTAGGCGACGCTCTGCAGGCCCTGCACGACGACCACGAATTCCTGCTCCGTGGTGATGTCTTCACCGAGGACGTGATCGACACCTGGAGATGGTACAAGACCGAACACGAGGTCGACGCCATCCGGCAACGTCCTCACCCGTTCGAATTCTCGCTTTACTACGACGTCTAGCGGACCCCTCAACTGCCTACTTGGCCGCTTTCTTGACCTTCGGCTTCACCACGCGGGCGGTCTTGATGTAGTCCATCCGAGGGAACTCGGCCTTGAGGTACTTGTTGCCCTCGCCCTGGATCGCTCCCTGTTGAGCCTTCTCGCCGTACTCGGCGTTGATCTTCTGCACCGTCTCAATGCCCGAGACGACTTTCCCGAACGGGGTGAACCCCAGCTTGTCGAGAAACGCGTTGTCCTTGAGATTGACAAACAACTGGGTGGTGCGGGTGTTGGGACCAGCGGTGGCAAAAGTCACGGTGCTCTTCAGGTTGCTGTGACCTGTCGGGCGGTCGTCCTTCAGGTTGGCTCTGCGCCAACGTCGCTGGACGGCCGGATCTCCGTTGATTCCAAATTGGACAATAAAGTTCGGCACCACCCGGAAAAAACGGCACTCGTCATAGAAACCACCGGTGACCGCCTCGTGGAACCGGTCGGCTCCCAGTGGTGACCATTTCCGAGTGACCTCGACGACGAAATCGCCACAGGAAGTGACGAACTTCACCCGGTAACTCTCCGGTCCCTTCGGAGGATTCGGCTTGGGCAACGCCACACTTCTGGCGTCCTTGGCCGCCGGCTTTTTCTCGTCAGCCGCACCCGTCAGCACGATGGCCAGGACCATCATCGCCACCACACTCGTCCACCTCGACATGCCAAGATCCTCCGGTTGGTTGTCAGTTCGTCGTTTTATCCTGATCGTCCGCGGCACCATCCGCCGTGTTGATCGTCGCTGTCTTCACGTAGTCAAGATTGGGGAATTCGCGTTCAAGATACGCATTGCCTTCTCTCTCGATGACCGGTTGCTGAGGCCCCTCGCCGTATTCCGATGTGATCGCATCGACAAATTCCATCCCCGAGACAACCCGACCGAACGGCGAAAACCCCTGGCCATCCAGAGAACTCGAGTTGTTTTTGAGGTTGATGAACAACTGGGTGGTCCGGGTGTTGGGACCGGACGTGGCAAAGGTCAGGGTGCCACGCAGGTTGCTCTCGGTGACCGGATCATCGGGAATCTTGGTGTCCCACTTCGAGTGGACCGCCGGGTCACCATTGATCCCGAACTGGACGACAAAATCAGGAACCACCCGAAAAAATCGGCAACCGTCGTAAAACCCGTCCTCGACCAGCTCGCGAAAACGAGCGGCCCCCTTGGGGGCCCAGCCGGGGAACACCTCGACCACCACGTCGCCACGGGTCGTCGCCAGTGTCACCTGGAAACTCTCGGCGTCGGTCTCCGAACCTGCCATCCGCACCTTCGGAGACTCCAACGTGTCCCCGGCACAGCCGGCCAGCAAGATCCCCGTCAGCAACAACATCCACGTCCTGCAAGTCGTCATTGGCTTCACGCTCCCATCACGAACACACTTCGCTCGCCTTACTTTTAGACCAGCTCGTCCAACCAATCAATCGACCACTCGCGTTCCCTCGACCGACGTCCACTCGATGAACAACTCCGAAAGTCGCCGGGTCATCGGATGTTGCTTTCCGGCAGCCGAGAGACAGTGAGCCTGGAGGGGTTTATCGACGACAAGCCTGTCGGGACGATTCTCCCAGGCCCTCATCATGGCAGTCGAGATATTTCGGGGTCCGGACCACATGGCAACACGAACCAGACTGGAAGACACACAGCTCAATCCGGTCATTGCCTCAGCTTGCACACCACGGACCATCACCAATCAAACCGGGAAGACGATCCGAAAGGTCGGGCATCCCACCAGCACGCGATGCCACCAGGGCACCCACCCGGTTGGCCAAATCGGCCGCTTCGGCCAACGGCCAGCCCACCCATTGCGCCCAGATCATCGCCGCCGTGAAGGAATCACCGGCCCCAACGGTATCGACCACGTCGACCTCGATGCCGGCACAATCGACCAACTCGTCACCGCGCCGCAGCAGGCAACCATCGGAACCGCGAGTGATCCAGACACCGTCCAGCCCGTAACGTTCCTGCAGATGAGCGGCCAACTCCGCCGGGCTGTCTCCAACCCAGTCGAGTCCCTCGGACAACACCTCCAGTTCCTCGTCGTTGAGCTTCACGATGTCGGCCCGGTCCAGCGACGACTCGACGGTGGCCAGTTCCCAGGACGCCTTGCGAAGGTTGATGTCGTAGACCTTCAACGCGTTGTCGGGCATCGCGTCCAAGCAGGAATTGATGGTCGATCGCGACGTCGGCAATCTCTGGGCAATCGTTCCAAAACACACCGCGGCGACATCCGTGAACAGCGCCGCCAGCGAATCAGTCCATTCCAGGAAATCCCACGCAACCGGCTCGTGAATCGTGTAGTCGGGCTGGCCGTCAGTGGTGGTCGTGATACTGACCGTGCTGGTGGGCTGGCCGGGATCCCGCTGCACGTGACCCGAATCGAGCCCCTGCTGGTCCAGGAACGCCACCAGCTCGTCTCCGAGCGGGTCGGTTCCGACCCGCGAAACCACCAGGCCCCTTGCGCCCAACTGGTTGGCATGCCAGGCAAAATTTGCCGGAGCACCGCCGGGGCGGCGTTCGTCAGGAAAAACATCCCAGAGCAATTCGCCCAGCCCGACGATCGTCGGCCGCACGGACACGTCACCAGTCGCCGTCGTCACGTTCGGGGCACTCCTGTTGGAGACGACAACGACAACATCCCAGCGGCCACCCGGACCGCACGACCATCAAGTAACCCGGCCAGGACTCGAACCTGGAACGGCAGGACCAAAACCTGCTGTGTTACCGATTACACCACCGGGTTGAGCATTCGCGGGGAGTCTATTCCCCACGAGGAAATCGTTCAAGAGTCGGGACAGCAAGTCTCCTGGGACGATCGTTCCGGTGTCATTGTCCCGCTAATCGTTTCGGAGCTTGAGATCCAGTTCGTCCAGCTTGGCACGGATTTCGTTGAGGGAAGTGACACCGAAGTTCTTGCTCGAAAGCAGTTCGTCGGGCGTCCTGCGCAACAACTCGCCAAGCTGTGTAATTCCCAGCCGGGCCATGCACTTGCGGGCTCGCACCGAGAGGTTGAGATCGGCAACGGGCTTCTCGACGATGGCCCGTTCCTCCGGAGACATGTCCGTCGGGACAAACGCCGGCTCGAGTTCCTGTTCCTTGTTGATGTTCTCACCAATCGACAACCCGTGCATCGTCAACAACTCGCGGATCTCGACCAGGGACGTCTCGCCGAAGTTCTTGCCCGAGAGCAATTCCATCTCGGTGACCTCTGTCAGATCACCCAACGTCGTCACCCCGATCCCCTCGAGACAATTTCGGCTGCGGACGGTCAATTCGAAATCGGTCACCGGACGACTCAGCAATTGCTGCATCCGGGTTTCCTCCTTCGCCTGGTCCTCGTCGTAGTACATGTCGGCGGTGGCCTCGATGTCCTTGAGGTACAACCGTGCCCGGGAATGGTTCGGATCGGTCGCCAGCACCCGCCGAAAACAGAACTCGGCAGCCGAATAATTTTCGCTGTCCTCGTAGAGCAACCCGAGATTCAACAGGGCGCCCAGGAACTGGGGCGGACGTGACAGCGACTGTTCATAGAGCCGGATGGCCTCGTCATCGTTGCCATGCCGGGCGTTCTCAAGAGCCAGGTTGAACAGGGCCCGGCTGTGATGAGGATCCATGTCGATCGCCCGTTCGAACGACTCGACCGCCGCGGCGGTGTTGCACTGATCGGCCAGAATACACCCCATCTGGTAGGAATATTCAGCACGGGCCGTTGAACCACTGGGCGCGGCCTTCAATGCCGCTTCGGCTTCGGCCAAGTTCCCCTCGGCACGAATCGTACCAACACGCCTCAAGGAACATTCGACCTCGTCGTAACCCGCCTTGGCAGCCTGCAGGAACCGCTCGCCAGCCGCAACGTTGTCACCCAGGGACATCAGGGCACAGGCGTCATAAAAGACCGCCACGCCGTCATCGGTGACGGTATTGAGCAATTCGTGCGCCTCGGCATGCCGCCCCAGCAGCTGCAAGGCGATTCCGGCGCGATAGGACAACGATCCCCTGCCACCGGATTCCTCTATCAACGTGTTGACTTCCTGGCGGACCTCGGTGATCTGCGATCCTGAAATCGCCTCACACAGCGTCAGAACCTCGTCGGTTCCAAACAATGGACTCGTCCGCAACAAGCCACGGATATCAATCGGTTCAGCCAATTTCACAGTCGAGACTCCCACATCGAGCCGTCGGGGGGACCGTGGCGGGGATTCCGCGTGAGCGCGGTGCCACTGGCCGCATCCTGCCAGTATAATGACCGCTCGCTCTCTTGCAACACGCCCCGCCCTTTCCTCGGCCAACTCTGCAATGCTTCCGGAAGCCAGTTCACCACGAATCAGCAATGCCGCAGCGGGTTCGTGGCTGCTGGGCCTGCTGCTGATGCCCCTCCTGGTCGGACCGACCGGGAGGACCGCGGCATCGGATCCGGAGAGCCGCCGATCTGCTGATACCCCCACGCGAGAGACCTGGTGGGCTTTTCAACCACTGGTTCGACCGGCGGTCCCGGTGATCACCGGACCGACCGCCAACCAGGTCGCCTCACCAATCGACGCCTTCCTCCTGGAAACACTTCGGCCAGTCGGCCAGGGCTTCGCCCGACACGCCCACCCGCGAACCAGGCTCCGACGGGCGGCCTCGGACCTGCTCGGACTGCCTCCCACCGCGCTCACCCTCCCGCCTGCTCCATCGGCCGGAGACGAAACACCCGACTGGTGGCCCCGCAGCATCGACGCCCTGTTGGCCAGTCCTCACTACGGTGAAGCACAGGGGCGGGACTGGCTCGATTTGGTTCGCTACGCCGAGACCGATGGATTCAAGGCCGACGCGATCCGGCCACAGGCCTACCGGTATCGTGATTACGTCATCCGGGCCTTCAACCAGGATCGCGCCTACTCGAGATTCGTGCAGGAGCAGATTGCTGGTGACGAGTTGTTCCCCGAGGAGACCGAGGCCATTGTGGCGACCGGGTTCAACCGGATGTGGCCCGATGAAAGCAACGCCTCCAATGTCCTGTTGGCACGCCAGGATGCTCTCAACGACCTCACCGCCAACGTTGGCAATGTCTTCCTGGGACTGTCAATGGGTTGTGCGCAATGCCACGACCACAAGTTCGATCCGATCCTCCAGAGTGACTTCTACCGCCTGCAGGCCTATTTTGCCGGAATCGTGCTGGCCAACACGGTGCCCGTCGGCACCCCAGGGGAACTCCGGGCGTACCAGGACGCGCTGACGGGCTGGCTGTCCCGGACCCGCCAGTTGCGAGACGAGCTGCAGGCAATCGAACAGGCCGGTCGCACCCGTGCCTTTGCGATCAAGCGCCGCAAGTTTCCCAGCGTGGTGCTCGAAGCCGTCGACACCCCCCCGGAACGGCGTTCGGCATTTCAGCACCAGTTGGCTTTCTGGACCGAGCGACAGTTGCCCGTGGACGAGAAGAAACTCTCAGCAGCACTCTCGGCCGCCGATCGCAAGCGGCGAGCGGTGTTGAAGAAACAGCTCGCCGAATTGACCGCCCAGAAACCCGCCCCCCCCGTCCAGTTCAATGCCATGGCCACGCTCGAGGTCGCCTCGGGGCCGGCGTCCACGTTTGTCCTGGGAGGAGGCAACTACGAGGTGCCCCTGGAAGAGGTCGCTCCCGGACCTCCCGAGGTGCTGCAGCAGACACGAGTCACTCCCGCTGACGTTCCCACCCGGCGTCCCGGCAGTTCCGGACGGCGAGCCGCACTGGCCCGCTGGTTGACCGCCGATGACCACCCGCTGACCGCCCGCGTGATGGTGAACCGGATCTGGCAGGGCCATTTCGGCCAGGGGCTGATCGACAACGCCAACGACCTCGGGCGCCAGACTGCCGCCCCGCGTCACAGGCGATTGCTCGACTGGCTCGCTGTCGAATTCGTCGAGAGTGGCTGGAGCATCAAGCACATGCACCGCCGGATCATGACCTCGCGAGTCTACCAGCAGGCCGGTCGCCACACCCTCACCAGCGACGCCCCCCCACCCTACTCGTACTTTCCCCGTCGCCGGCTGTCGGCCGAACGAATCCGTGACGCCATGCTCGCGGCCGCCGATCAACTCGACACGCGACTTTATGGACCACCCATCCGGCCCAACCTGCCACCCGGCTTCGGGACGCGATACACGTGGAAGACCAGCAAATCGACGGCTGACCGATCACGTCGCAGCATCTACATCCACGCCAAGCGGAACCTGCCTTATCCGCTGTTGAGGGTCTTTGACCAACCGGACATGCACGAGAGTTGTGCGCGGCGGCCACAAACCACCATCGCTCCCCAGGCCCTGGTCCTGCTCAACAGTGAACTCGTCCTCGACCTCTCCCGGGGCGTCGTCAAGCGAATCCAGGATGCCACCTACTCCAAGAACATCCCGGCACGAGTCCGGTACGCGTGGCTGACGGTGCTGGGACGAGAACCTCAAAAGGACGAATTGGCCGGGGGAATTCAGTTCCTGGCCGAGCAGAGCACCCGCTCGGAAGCCAAGGACGAGGTCACACGCGCCAACGACGCGCTGCTCGACTTGTGTCACGTGCTGATCAACACCAACGAATTCCTTTACATCGACTGATCGAGATGTCCTTGAATCACCACCTCCAGCCACTCCCCGGAACGCGGCACCACGAGCCCGCCGCCACCCGCCGTGATTTCCTGCTCCGCTCCGGTGCCGGGTTCGGTGGATTGGCGCTGGGGGCTCTGGCGGCCGGCGAGACCGCCGCGGCCGAATCGATGCGAGCCCGCAGTGGACACAACAAGACCATCGCCCGCAGCGTGATCTTCCTGTTCATGGACGGTGGCCCCAGCCACATCGACACGTTCGATCCCAAGCCAGCGGTCAACAGGTTCGCCGGCCAGCCATTGCCCGAGTCGATCGAACGGGTCATCACCCCGATGGGAGTCTCCAACAACCCCCTCTTGCCGACCCGCCGCAAGTGGCAACGCTACGGCGAGAGTGGCCTGCCGGTTTCCGACTGGTATCCTCATGTTGGGCACCACGCCGACAAGCTCTGCGTCATCCGTTCCTGTCGAGCCGACGGACTCAACCACGTTGGCAGCGTCTGCCAGATGAACACCGGCAGCATCCTGGCCGGTCGCCCCAGCCTGGGAGCCTGGGTCGCCTACGGACTCGGATCATCCAGCCACAATCTGCCCGGGTTTGTCGTGCTGCTGGACAACGACCGGGAACCTCCCGGTGGAACCCGTGTCTGGGGAACCGGGTTCATGCCCGCGACCTACCAGGGCACCCGTTTCCGACAGGACGGCACGCCGATCCTGTACGTGTCTCCTCCCCAATCGGTCAACGACCGCCGCCAACGGGGTAAGCTCGACTTTCTGGCAAGGCTCAACCGCCGTCACCTGGCCCAGCGGCAGGCCGATGATGAACTCGAGGCCCGCATCGCCTCCTACGAACTCGCCTACCGGATGCAGGCGCATGCCCCCGAGGCGGTCGACATTTCGCAGGAAACCGCAGCCACCCGCACGCTCTACGGGTTGGACGACAAGACCACCGCCCCCTTCGGACGGAATTGCCTGTTGGCCCGGCGGCTCGTCGAACGTGGTGTCCGCTTCATCCAGCTCTATTCCGGTTCGGGCAGCAAGTGGGACGCTCACTCAAAAATCGAACAGAATCACACCGCGCGGTGTCGTGAAACCGACCTCCCCATTGCCGGGTTGCTCGCCGATCTTCAGCAACGGGGGCTGCTGGACGAAACACTGGTCGTCTGGGGCGGAGAATTCGGTCGGACACCCATGTCGGAAAAGGGAGACGGAAGAGACCACAACCCCTACGGCTTCACGATGTGGATGGCCGGCGGCGGCGTGCGGGGAGGGACAGTCGTCGGGACCACTGACGAATTCGGCATGCACGCTGTCGAATCACCCGCGCACGTTCACGACCTGCACGCCACCATCCTGCATGCCATCGGATTGGACCACCAGAAACTGGTGTACCATCTCCAGGGACGGCCTGAACGAGCGACACTCAACGAGGGCCAGTTGATCACCGGGGTGATGCAATGAGCCCGCGTGATGGTCAATGCCGCAGGAGAAACTCGTTCGAGTTGATCAGGGCGTGCTGGATGTCCCGCAGTGCCTCGGTCCGATCCGGCAAGCCCGCCACGTGAGCCTCGGCCAGCTTGCGTTCATCAGGCGAGGGACGGCGTGACAGCGTTGCCAGGTACAACGTCTCGATGATGTCGGAGGTCGACTTTCCGTCCGCCAGCAATCGCCCCAGGCGACTCGAATCCGAATCGAACCGGGACAGGATCCCCTCGTTGTTCATCAGGTGCACGACCTGGTTGAGCGTCGGGTCGGTCTCTCGGGCACAGTCGCAACGAACATCGCGGACCGGCTTGGTGAAGGCCTTGAGGAAGTTGTGATCAACAGCCCCCTCGGCCAACTGGGTCGCCCGGGTCCCCAGCGGGTACCCGGTGAATTTCTCGGGAACACCCGTCGCCTGAGAAATCGCATCCAGGATCTGCTCGGCCGCCAGCATCTTGACGACCGACGAGGTGACATAACGCCTTGGATCAGCCGAGTGTGGCGATTGCACCACCGGACGTGCCCCAAGCCGGTAAGCCTGCGAGGTGACAATCGAATGGATCACCGGTTTGAAACGATAATCAGCCGCGACGAATTGCCGGGCCAGTTCATCAAGCAACTCGGCATTGGATGGCGGGTTGCTCTCACGAAAATCATCAACCGGTTCGACAATTCCCAGGCCAAATATGTGGGCCCAGATGCGATTGACCGTCGAGCGGGCAAACCAGCGATTCTCACCACGCACCAGCCAGTCCGCCAGTTGCGGCCGGACATCCAGGCCGACCGCCACGTCACGAGCCACCGTGCCGAAGGCAGTCGGTTTCATCACCTGCCCCGTCTCGGCATGCTTCACATCGCCACTGCGGCCGACGAAGACGACCTCACGGTCGAGGCCAAACACGCGGCCCTTGAGTTTCACGCGGGCAAAATAGGCCGCCAGGCCGTAGTAGTCATCCTGGGTGATCGACTCGTACGGGTGATTGTGACACTTGGCACACTGGATGCGGACGCCCAGGAAGAGCTGGGCCGTGCTTTCGGCAGCGTCCTCGGGAGTTCGCGCGATCCGGAAAAAACTCGCCGTCGGATTCTCGAGCGTGTTGCCGCGGCTGGTGAGAATCTGTCGAGCCAACTCGCCGAAAGAGCGGTCCTCGGCAAAGAACCGCACCAGGAAACGATGCAGCTTGTGCACGCCACGCTCGGTGATCGACTCACGATTGCCACGCATCACATCCAGCCACTTCATGGCCCAGAACTCGGCAAACTCCGAACGCTTCAACAGGCCGTCAACCAGTTTCACGTGCTTCGCGGGATCCTTGGAATCCAGGTACGCCCGGGCCGCCTCCGGCGAGGGCAACGTGCCCAGCAGGTCGAGATGAACTCGACGCAGGAAGGTTCCCTCGGGGGCGGGTGCCGACGCCTTCAATTGCAACTGCCGTTGCTTGGCAAACACCAGGCGATCGATCGAGTTCTCCTCGGCACGCTGCTGCGCCACGAAATCCGAATCGGCACGCACGTAGGTCAGTCGCACGCTGACCATCTGCTTGAGATACCTCACCAGCACCGCCACTTCAGCGGTTCCGTGAAACTCGACCAACCCGTTATCGCTGACCGAGGAGGCATCAATGTCGCTGGTCGTGAACACCGCCAGGTGTGTGACATCGCGGATCGAACCATCAGCAAAATGCGCCCGGGCGACCAACTGCAACTTCGGACTCGTGGTGTGCAACGTTTGTTGCCCGGGCAGGATCTCCAGCTTGAGAACCTTCTCGGCCGACTCGTTGACACGGGTTCCTTCGAAGATCCACTGCCTGAGCACCCCGAAGGCGGGCTCGGTGCCGCGGAACCGGCGACCACCAACATGAGGCACCCGGTTGGCGGCCTTGGCCAGGATCAGACTGGCATCAGGATTCTGCGGACTCGTGCGGCGCCCGAAAATCTCGCGGGTCAATGTCACACGATCCAGTTCAGGTTTGTAGCCACGCAGGCTGAGCCGGAAACCGTTCTTTCCCTGCGGGGAACCGTGACAGGCCCCCTGGTTGCAACCGCCCCGCGACAGCGCGGCAATCACCTCCGTGTGAAAATCCACCGGGTCGGGCGCCTGGACGCCCGTCACGGCAACGGCGACCGTCTGAGACTTTCCTCCGAAGGAGATTGTCACCCGGGTCTGGCCATCGGCAACCGGTGCCAAACGCCCCGTGTCGGTCACCGTCACAACCTGGGGATTCTCGACGCTGTAGCTGGCCACTCGCGAGAGATCCGAAACACGGCCACCCTCGTACCGCCCCAGCACCGACAACCGGGCCAGCGCCCGACGACCGGTCAATTCGACCGTCGGCGGCAACACCTGGATCGATCCCGGCACCGCCGGCTTGGAATCCGCGGCCCTGGCCATGATCCCAGGAGCCAGCCCCAGCAGGGCCAACACCAGGCCGCACACTTCTCTCGCTCGAAATTTCACGATCGTCTCCAACATCTGGCTGATCTTTCCTAGCTGGTCATTTCGCTGCGGTCACCTCGACCTCGATCGGCGCGCCGCCAGCCGATTCCTGGAACCGTTCCACCCGGGCGATTCCCGAAAGCGACACCTTGTAGGTCCCCGGCTTCATGTCCGACGCCACCTTCACCTCGATCTCGATCTCATCGGCCCCCTTGGGAACCACAACCGAACCGGGCAACTCGAGTCCCTTGACCTGGCCGAGCGAGAGCATCACGGGGCCATCGAAAGGGGCCAGGCGGTTGGGCCGCAACGCGACCCGCACCGACGAACCGGCCGCCACGCTGACCTTCTTCCGGGCCGGGACGGGACTGAAGGCGACCACGATATTCAGATCGAAGGTCCGCGTCAGTGACAGTTCACGGCCCTGGTGGCTGGTCGTCCCGGTCAGGACCACTCTCTGGCGATGCGTCAGGCAATTGACGTACGACTGCAGTGTCCCGGCGATGGCCGGATTTTCGACGGTTGCCTCGCCAATATGCAGCCGGACACGGGGTTTGCGAAGCTGGTTCTGATCGAGTTCTCCGCCGCGCGCCACGAACCGAATCGGGTTCTCGAATCCGGCAATCCGGGTTGTTTTCACCTGGATCTCGGCCGTCTGGTACCTCGGCAGAGTCACCAGCGGACTGGCCAGTTCAAAGTCAAACGGCGAGGTGGGAAGAACCAACACGGCAATCCGTTCCGTCAGCGTCGGGGGCAATCGTCGCTGGTCCTCGCGGAGTTCGAAGGGTTCTCCGTGTGGTCCCCGTCCGGTCGGGCGGAGATCGATCAACGGCCGGGTGGCCGCCAGTGTGGTGATCTTCGAGTTGGCCTTCGCAACCGCCTCGACCTGAACGGTGTAGACACCCGGTTCTGTCGACGCGTCGCAGACCAGGTAGTTGTCGATCTCGCGGGTCCCCTGCTTCACCTCGTTGATCTTCATCGTGATCCCTCGCGGCGCTCCCTTCAGCCGGAAGGCCACATCACCCGCCAGGGCCACCTGGTTGAGCGACAGCGGCAGAGGCTGGCGGGTGCCCTGGGGCAAGGCCACCCGGGTGATTCCCGAGGAGAGCGTGAGACCTGGAGCCCGGGGAGCAAAACGAATCGCGTAGGCGAATTCGGGGCCGCCCCAGTTGACCAGTTCCCGCACCACCAGCGTGTGTTCGCCATCCACCGACGGAGAGACATTCATCCGGGCCTCGTCCAGGCCCGAATCATCAGCCCGGGTGACTTCCTTCCCCTTGGGATCCAGCAAGATCAACTCGATGTCAGCCGGAGAACCGATGGTGTGCGTTTCCACCTCCACCTGATAGAGCTGCCCCTTCTTCAAGGCCACGCGGAAATGGTCCACGTCACCGGGCTTGCCGATCACGCCATGCAGCGCCCCGGGAATTTTGGCCACGTTCCCCCGGGCCACGTCGTCGTTGGGCTCGCTCTCGACAACCGAAGCCAACGGGCTGATCCGCAGGGGAAGCCAAGCCGAAAGTTCATCGCCGGGCCGCTTCAGCGCGAACATCATTCGCCCGTCGATCACACCCGTCGGGGTCACCTTCCCGGATTCCGGACGAGACAACTTGCCCAACTGCGGAAACGTCAGGGTGGTGGTTTTTCCAACCGGCACCGTCGCCGGCACCGCGACGCGGGCTGGTGCAAATCGCCCCATTCGCAACACGTAGCCCCAGTGTCCAGAACCGCGGAATCGAGAATCACGAACCTCAACGGTGTACCGCCCGGCCCGGGCAAACTTGTGAGCAAACCGAAGATCGAAGAACAAACCAACGTCGTTGTCTTTCTGGACCACCACCTGGCCTTCCGCGTCACGGACGGTGACCAACGGATCAAGCCCCTTGCCCAGGCGGCTGCCAATGACCTCAAAGGTCACCTCCTGGCCGGTCGTTGCGTCAAAGGCAAACAGGTCGACATCCTCTTTCAGGATCGAGCCGGAAATCGCCACCGGCAACTCGACCACCTGCGGTGCCTGCATGGGCGAAACCCCCTCGGGCACCGCCATCTCCTCCTCGGGCACCGTCGCGATCTCATCGACCAGGAAAATGTGTGCATTGGACAGCCCACTCTGAGTCGCCAGCCGCAGACCGTAAAACCCCAGCGACACGTCCTTGGGAACCCGGACGTCAAAAACCGCCCGGTCCGGGCTGCTCTGGCCGACCTGGGTCGCCTTCGCCTGCCCACCGGGTATCGAGATCCACAGCGCGGTGGCCATGTCCAGCCGGCTCCCATGCAGGATCACGCGAGTCACCTCGCCACGGGTCATCGCGGCCGGTTCCACCCGCTGGACAAACGCCTGGCCAAAACAGGGTGATGGTTGCACCACGATGAGGCCGACGATGAGACAGGAGACCGACCAGGCCAGTTGGCAAAGAACTCGGTTCCGCATGGGTGTCATTCCGATCCAGGAGCCACTGAAACAGCAGGACCGCGAAATCCGGCCCAAGCTGTTATTCTCAGGGACGCATCGACGTTTGTCAATTTGTGTTGAGGGTCTCGCGGGGTTGGAGTATCCTGCACGATTGAATGTTTGAGCCATCACAGGCCACTCCAACACTGAGTTTGGCGAACAGATTTCGGTGAACCGGTCCTGGCAACAGGATCCTTTTACGACGACAAGGTGAAGCAATGTTCTCGATCAATGGACCGGCTCCGCGGTTGTGCGACGGGACCACGCGCCGCGAGGCCTTGAAGATTGGCGGCCTGGGAATGACCGGGTTGACCCTGCCCGCGCTGACACATCTCGGCACCGCCCATGGAAAGCCGACCACCGACAAGGGTTCCAGCCACTCGGCCAGTTTCGGCAAGGCCAAGAACTGCATCGTGCTGTTCCTCTCCGGTGGTGCCTCGCACCACGACACGTTTGATCCGAAGCCGGATGAGCCGGCCGAGATCCGTGGCGAATTCGGCCAGATCCAGACCTCGGTACCCGGCCTTGCCATCGGCGAGCACCTGCCACGGACCGCGAAATGGATGGACCGCGTGGCACTGATCCGTTCGATGACTCACGAGTCATCCGGGCACGCCGGCGGCGGCTACTACATGTTCACCGGGTACAAGTACCCCCGTGGCGAGGGCGCGGCGAATTTCATGGGCCGCGACGAGGCTCCACACGTCGGTTCGGTGCTTTCCAAGATCTCCCCGGGCCCCGGACCAATGGTGCCCTTCTGCATCGTCCCCCGACGCCTGGACGCCGGTAGTGGACGACGAGCCGGACAGTGGGGTGGATCGCTGGGTGGCAAGTTTGATCCACTGCAAACCGGTGGAAACCCCAACGACGACAACTTCAAACTCAAGCACCTGCCGCTGATTGCCAACCGGCCGGCGGCCGTGATCCAACGACGCAAGAAACTGGTCGACCAGTTCAACAGCCAGTTGGAGTTCCTCAACGAGAATCCCCTGGCGCGGACAATCAACCAGAACCAGCAAAAGGCGCTGGACGTCATCAGTTCCAACGCCGTCCGCCGTGCCGTGGATCTCTCGACCGCCGAAAAGGACCTCCGGTCCCGTTACGGTCGGAACCTCTTCGGCCAATCGGTGCTGCTGGGCAAGAGACTGCTGGAGGCCGGGACCCGACTCGTGCAGGTCAGCTGGTTGCGGACCCAGGGACAGATGGGATACGCCTGGGACAGTCACTGGAACAACTTCCAGGCACTCCGCGAAGACCTGATTCCTCCCTTCGACGTGGCATTCACGGCGTTGATGAGCGACCTCGAACGCGAGGGACGGCTCGACGACACCCTGGTGGTGGTGGCCGGTGAATTCGGCCGCACACCCAAGGTCACGCTCAAGACCGCAGGTCGCGAGCACTGGTCGAACGTCTTCAGTGTCGTGCTGGCCGGAGCGGGCATCCGTGGTGGACAGGTGTACGGCGCCTCGGACAAGATCGGTGGCTTCCCCGGCGACCGACCGGTCTCCCCGGGCGACTTGACCGCAACGATCTACCACTGCCTGGGCATCGACCCGCGAACCGAGATTCACGACCAGAACGGTCGTCCGTTCTTCATCAGCAGTGGCAACCCCATCGCCGACGTCATCGGCTGATCCCAACCGTGCCCGTCCTGTTGCTGGCCACGCTCGACACGAAGGGCACCGAAGCGGCCTTTCTCCGCGACCGGCTGTCGGAACTGGGCGTCGGCGTTCGGGTCGTCGACACCGGCTGCCTGGGCCATGCGGGATTCACTCCGGACATCACCCGGAACGAGTTCTACGGGTTGGGCCCCACACCACTGGCGACACTCGTGGCCAACGGCGACCGCGGCCGGGCCATTTCCGCCGCCGCCGAGGCAGCCCGATCGCTGGCCACCAGTGAACTGGCCACCGGCCAACTGCAGGGGGTGATCGGAATTGGTGGATCGGCCGGGACGACAATTGCCACCAGCGCCATGCGGGCACTTCCACTGGGGATGCCCAAGCTGATGGTCAGCACACTGGCCAGCGGCCAGGTCCGACCGTGGGTCGGTGACTCCGATCTCCTGATGCTCAACTCGGTCGTCGACATTCTCGGCCTCAACCGCATCAGCCGCAGTGTGCTGGATTCCGCCGCCCGCGCCATGGCCGGCCTGGTCACCCTGGCACCGGCCCCGGACTCCGCTGACGACCGCCGACTCGTCGCCGCGACCATGTTCGGTGTCACCACCCCGTGCGTGGAGCGGGCAAGAGAACGGCTGGAGGAAGCCGGTTTTGAGGTGCTGGTCTTTCACGCCACCGGCAACGGGGGCCAGGCGATGGAGTCGCTGATTGACGATGGCCTGATCGCCGGGGTCCTCGACATCACCACCACCGAGTTGGCCGACGAACTGGTCGGAGGCATCCTCTCGGCTGGCCCCGATCGCCTCACAGCCGCGGGCCGCCGTGGAATCCCCCAGGTGATCAGTGTCGGTGCCACCGACATGGTCAACTTCGGCCCGCCTGCCAATGTCCCCTCCCGATTCACCGACCGGCTGTTCTACGAACACAACCCGACGGTGACACTGATGAGAACCACGGTCGAGGAGAACCGTCGCCTGGGTCAACAGATTGCCCAGCGTGCCGCCATCGCGACCGGACCCACCACCGTGATACTGCCCCTGGAGGGTGTCTCGGCCATCGATCGTGCCGGCGAGCCGTTTGATGACCCCGAGGCCCGGGATGCGTTGTTCACGGCGATCCGGGATCACCACGGAGAGGCCGACCTGCTGGAATTGCCGCTGCACATCAACGATCCGGAATTCGCCGATGCCGCATCAACGAGGTTGATCCAGTTGATCAGTCGACAGGACAGCGACTGCTGAGAACGACCGCCGAGCCCCCGACAGGTGCGTTCGACGCCACCCGGTGGCCGCCCTAGTATGGAGGCCGCGGCCGACCCGGACCCCCGTTTCCTTCGCTCACGGACACCGACCCCATGACCGCATTCGCACGACAGGAGATCCTGGATCGGCTCCGCGCCAAGGTGGCCGCCGGGGAACCAATCATCGGGGGAGGCGCCGGAACGGGGCTGAGTGCCAAGCTCGAGGAAGCCGGCGGGATCGACCTGATCGTCATCTACAACTCCGGCCGCTTCCGCATGGCGGGACGGGGCTCCCTGGCGGGACTGATGCCCTACGGCGACGCCAACGCCATCGTGATGGAGATGGCCGGAGAGGTCCTGCCGGCCGCACAGAACACGCCCGTACTGGCCGGTGTCTGTGGAACTGATCCATTCCGCCTGATGCCCGTCTTTCTCCAACAGGTCCGCGCCGCCGGATTTTCCGGTGTCCAGAACTTCCCCACCGTCGGTCTCTTCGATGGCACCATCCGCACCGGGCTGGAGGAGACGGGGATGGGTTACGGGCTCGAGGTCGACATGATCCGCCTGGCCCATGACATGGATCTGCTGACCACCCCCTACTGTTTCAACCCCGACGAAGCGACCGCGATGGCCGCGGCGGGCGCGGACATCCTGATCCCGCACATGGGCCTGACCACCAAGGGCCTGATCGGTGCCGACACCGCCGTGTCGCTGGACGATGCCGCCAACCGTGTCCAGGCGATGGCAGATGCCGCCAGGGCGACCAACCCCGAGATCCTGGTCCTCTGCCACGGTGGCCCGATCGCCGAGCCCAAGGACGCCCAGTACATTCTCGATCACACCGAGGGAGTCGTCGGCTTCTACGGGGCCAGCAGCATGGAACGGCTTCCGGTGGAACCGGCGATCACGGAGAGAATCCGGGAATTCGGACAACTCCGCATGTGACCTCCCGGTTTGCATTCCCCAACCAACAGCGACACACTCGCCCTGTGCCCATACCCCAACAGAGGCCTCCCCATGACACGAGCCACAGGGGCTGTCGCCCTCAGGGCCCTGTTAGTTCTCATCGCCTGGAGCGCTTGGATGTCCGAGGAATTCACACCGCTTGACCCGGCCGAAATCGTCGCAGCGGGACAGTACGACAGGCCGGCCAAGAATCCACGCCAGAGCCGATCGGTGGTGATGGCCAAGCATGGCATCGTGGCCACCAGCCACCCCCTGGCCGCACAGGCCGGCCTCGATATTCTCAAGAAAGGTGGCAACGCGGCCGACGCGGCGATCACCGCCAACGCCATGCTCGGACTGGTCGAACCGATGAGCTGCGGGATCGGCGGAGACGTGTTTGTCATCTACTGGGACAACAAGACCAAGACTCTCCACGGACTCAACGGCAGCGGCCGGAGCCCCTACTCGATCTCTCGCAAGGTCTTCCAGGACAAGGGACTCCAGGAGATCCCCATCGACGGGCCACTGTCCTGGAGTGTGCCTGGCTGTGTCGACGGCTGGGAAATGGTCCGCAAGAAATTCGGAACGCTGGAATTTGAGGACCTGCTGGCCGATCCGATCCGGACCGCCGAGGAAGGATTCCCGGTCAGCGAGGTGATCGGCCTCAGCTGGGCCGGCAGCCAGTCGTCCCTGTCCAACTGGCCCGACTCGGCCCGCACCTACCTGCCCGGCGGCCAGGCCCCCGGGGTCGGCGAGATCTTCAAGAATCCCGACCTGGGCTGGAGCTACCGCCAGATCGCCCAGCACGGTCGCGACGCCTTTTACACCGGGGAGATCGCCAAACGGATCGTCGACTTCAGCACGGCCAACGGTGGCTATTTCTCGACCAAGGACTTCGCCGACCACCATGGCGACTGGATCGATCCCGTCTCGACAAACTACCGCGGCTACGACATCTGGGAACTGCCTCCCAACGGGCAGGGAATCGCGGCCCTGCAGATGCTCAACGTGCTGGAGCACCACGACATCAAGTCGCTGGGGCACAATTCCAGTGAACACATCCACCTCTTCGTCGAGGCCAAGAAACTGGCGTTTGCCGACCGGGCCCGATTCTACGCCGACCCCGACTTCGGCAAACTGCCCACCGCCGAATTGATCTCCAAGGAATACGGCATCAAGCAAAACGCCCGGATCGATCTCCGCCGCGCCGCGACCGATGTGCCCTCCGGCGATCCCAAGCTCGAACACGGCGACACCGTGTACCTGACCGTCGTCGACAAGGACCGCAACTGCTGCAGTTTCATCCAGAGCAACTACCACGGATTCGGGTCAAAAGTCGTCCCCGGACAGGTGGGCTTCTGCCTCCAGAATCGTGGACAGCTCTTCGCCCTGGATGACACCCATCTCAATCGTCTCGAGCCTCACAAGCGTCCCTTCCACACGATCATCCCGGCCTTCGCCACACGCGACGGCAAACCCTGGCTGTGCTTCGGCCTGATGGGCGGCGACATGCAGCCTCAGGGACACGTCCAGGTGCTGATGAACATCATCGATTTCGGGATGAACGTGCAGGAGGCCGGTGACGCGGCGAGGATCCGGCACATCGGATCGGCCACCCCCACCGGCAGACCTGCCGACACCAGGGGCGGCTTTGTTGCCCTGGAAACGGCCGTGTCTCCTGACGCCATCCGTGGGTTGCAGAAACTGGGACATCGTGTCGTGCGAGCGCCCGGGTCATTCGGTGGCTACCAGGCCATCCGCATCGACCACGAGAACGGTGTCTTGCACGGGGCGACCGAACCTCGCAAGGACGGGGCGGCCGTGGGATACTAGGGGTTTGCCCACTCCACCCATTCGGCGACAATAACGTCGTCACACAACTCGTGCACTCACCGTTGCTCATGACCCGCATCTTGCCACCACTGGTGACCCTGGCCCTCCTGCCGGTCCTGCTGTCCGCCGGGACCGACAAGTCCCCGGAGAACCTCTCCGCGACGGTGCACGATCGGAGCCCCATTTCACTGGATCTCTCACCCGACAGAACCCTGGTCGCCACCGCCAACCACACCGCCGGGACCGTCTCGGTGGTGGAACTCGCCTCCGGACGTGTGCTGTTTGAAACCGCTTGCGGTCGTCGGCCCGCCGACGTGGCCTGGTGGGATGCCCGGACCGTTTTGGTCAGCCTGCAGGCGGACGACGCCGTCGCCGTCCTCCGCTGGCAAGACGACCAACTGCAGTTGACCAGGACCATCCCCGTCGGGGACGAACCGCGCGGGCTGGCCATCGTCAGCGCGGACACCGGAAACAACCAGGACCGCAAGAGGCAGTCATCCCAGGCTCGTCCCAGGACCTTCGTCGCTCTCTCGGGCGACGACGCAATTGCTGAAATCAATGTGCCGGCCGGTTCCGTCACGCGACGGTTTCCCACCGGTGGCCAACCCGGCTGGCTGACCCCGACTCCCAATCGCCGGTGGCTGGTCAGTTGTGCCAACGTCCCCGGCGAGGTTTGGATCCACGACATCGCCAGCGGCCGGAAGTTGAGCCGGCGTACCATTTTCGACGACGGCTTCAACCTCGGGCGACCAGTCGTCCTGGACGACAGCCAGACAGTCATCCTGCCGACCCCGATCAACCGCAGCTTTCCGGTCAACGAGAACAACGTCCAGCGAGGCTGGGTGATCGACAACCGGTTGACCCGCATGCCATTGCCCCGGGGTGAATACTGGCAACAAAAGCAGATGAACCTCGACGAACACGGTGCCGGATGTGGCGACCTGAACGCGATGGCGTTGAGTCCCGACAAGAAGTGGCTGGTCGGGACCTGTGGTGGATCGCACGAGTTGGTCGTGCTCAACTTCGCTGACGCCACCTGGCCGTCTGCCGATCCCGGCGACTTCCTGCCCGAGGCCATGCGGGACAATCCGGCACTTTTCCGTCGAGTCGAACTGGGAGGTCGCCCGCTGGATCCGGTTTTTCTGGACGATCGCCGCGTGCTGGTGGCCAACTACTTCGAGGACTCGTTGCAGATTGTCGACGTGCTCAGTTCTCGGAACGTACGGACCATCCCGTTGGGCAGAGCTCCCAAGCCCACCCTGGTGAGACGTGGTGAACAGATCTTCCACGACGCCGATCGTTCGCGGGACGGCTGGTTCAGTTGCAACTCCTGTCACCCCGACGGCCACACCAACGGCCAGGCGTTTGACACGCTCAACGACGGCAATCACGACACCTACAAGCTGACACCGTCGCTGCGAGGCGTGACACACACAGGCCCCTGGACCTGGCACGGTTGGCAACAGAGCTTGCCGGCCAGCGTGCGCAAGTCGCTCCGCGACACCCTGTCGACCGAGGACAATCCGACCGAAGAGGACATCAAGGCGCTTCTCGCCTATCTCGAATCGCTCCAATTCCCCGTCAGCCCGCACCGGCAAGACAACGGACAACTCACCGCAGCGGCCGCCCGGGGAAAACAACTCTTCGAAACCGTCGCCGGCTGTGTCGACTGCCACAGTGGCCGTTATTTCACCACCGCGGCGACTTACAAGGTCGGGCTGGAGTCTCCCCGGATGTTCTATCCCGAGTTCAATCCACCGGGCCTCCGGGGACTGCACGCCAAACGTCGCTTCCTGCACGACGGTCGTGCCCACAGCCTCGAAGACGTTCTGACCAAGCATCACCGTCCCGAAAAACTCACGGGCAAACCACTTTCCAAGACACAACTCAAGGACCTGATCGCCTACCTCAAGTCGATCTGATCGCGACATCACCCGGCCAGGCCAACACAACAGGACTCTCACCATGCGAATTCACGCCCTGCTCCTGATCACGCTCTTCACGACACCGCTCATTGGTGCCGACAAGAAAACCGACCAGCACTCTCCCTCCGAAGCACTCAAGGCCGAAGCGTTGGCCAAACGGCCACGGGTGCCCGGCCGCCTGGCCGTCACACTCCGCGACCGGAAAAAAACGTCTGCCGGGCAGATCCAGGAACGGACCCGCCGCGTCGAATGGAACGCGGCCGAAACCGCAGTGATCATCTGCGACATGTGGAACGGCCATTACTGCCTCCTGGCCGCCCAGCGTGTTGACGCCATGGCGCCAAGAATGAACCGGGTGATCACCGCCGCACGGGCTCACGGTGTCCTGATCATTCACGCTCCCAGCGGCTGCATGGATGTCTATGAAAAAACGGCGCACCGCTGGCGAATGAAACTGGCTCCTGTTTCCAAGACACCCATCCCGCTCATGGGGTGGTGCTACCGGGATCCTCAACGAGAACCCGAACTGCCCGTGGACGTCTCCAAGCAACCCTGCGACGACCCGGTGGTTGGCAAGGCGGTCCGACGATTTTCCAAGCAGCACGACGCCATCAAGATCACCGGATTTGACGGCGTGAGCCACAACGGCCAGGAGATCTTCAACGTGCTCAAACGTGAAGGCATCCGGAACGTGGTGCTGATGGGTGTGCACACCAACATGTGCGTGCTCGGCCGTCCCTTCGGGATCCGCCAGATGGTGCGACTCGGTTTCAACGTCGCACTGGCGCGCGACCTGACCGACGCCATGTACGATCCCCGAGAAGCTCCGTTCGTCAGCCACACGAGAGGAACCGAACTGGTCGTCGAGCACATCGAAACCTACTGGTGTGCGTCGCTGCTGGGACGTGACCTGACCCGTGTCGTGCCGGGCTCAGCAGACACAAAATCCAGCAAGAAATGACTCTCGCGGAACTCACCATCGCCCGGATCCGGGGCCGGGTGTAAACTGGGTGTCGTGGTCGTGCCAAAAACAGGCCAGACCGGATTGGCGTTCCCGGTTGGTCAGCCGCCACCGGATCCATTTTTTGTTTTCTCACCAGCACACGATCCCGTGACCAAATCGCAAGCACAACCCGTCGATGTCCGATATGGCCACGAGTGCCAGTTGGCGTTGTCGGTCGATTCCGACAGGCTGGTTGCCCGTCGCGAGCCGCCCGATCAACTCGACAGCCTCGACCAATCGATCCGGGACGCACTGGCTGCTCCGTTGGATTTCCCACCCCTGGCCCAGGCCGTCATTCCCGGTGACCATGTCGTCATCGCGCTCGACACCGACACGCCGGCGGCCGACACGATCCTTGCGGCAATCTGGGACGTGCTGTCGGCTCGCGACGTGGATCCCGGCGATGTGCTGGTACTGCAACCCCGCTGTACCGGTCCGGGACAACCGAACGACCCACGAAGCGAACTGCCCGTGGACATTCGCGACCAGGTCCGGTGGCAGATCCACGATCCCGACCAGACCGAGGGTGGCCATTACCTGGCCACGTCATCCTCCGGCGAACGGGTTTACCTGGCAGCCGAATTGATCGAGGCCGACCTGGTGATACCGGTCGGACCGGTCGTCTTCGACTCGGTGCTCGGCTACCGCGGCACACACAGCGTTCTGTATCCCGGACTCTCCAATTCCGAGTCCATTGCACGTGCCGTGGGGCGAGGCCATCGAGAACTGGATCCCAACGACCAAAGACCACTCCGGCAACTCATCGATGATGTCGGCTGGTTACTGGGTGTTCAATTCTGCGTCCAGGTGGTTCCAGCCGGCGCCACGGGAGTGGCCGGGGTCTGGGCCGGATTGCCCGAATCGGTGTTTCGGGAGGCCCGCGAATCTCTCGAGGCGGCGTGGCGGGTGGAAATCGATGAACGCTCCGACATTGTCGTGGCTTCCATCGAATCCGATGGAGGTGGACACGGCTGGGAGCAGGTCGGCCGTGCGCTGGAGATGGCTCGTAACCTGGTCACCCGCGAAGGGCGGATCCTGTTGCTGACCGACCTCGACGAAACACCAGGCGACGGACTGAAGTTGTTGCAAAACGCCGACGCGCCCACCGAGGCCCTCTCGCCATTGAAATCCCTGGCCCCATCGGATCTGGTTTCCGCAACACAGTGCGTCGAGGCAACCGACTGGGCGAGGGTTTACCTGCTCAGCCAACTCGACAACGACCTGGTCGAAGACCTGTTCATCACGCCCCTGGAGAACCCCGACGAGGTCGGTCGATTGCTCTCGCAGCCGGGACAATGCCTGATCGTCGAGAACGCCCAGCACGCCTACGGGCGCGTCCGGGTGGTCGAGTGACCGTCTGGGCGGTTGATCCGCCCGACAGCCCCCGGATAGACTGGACAGTTCGTCCAACGTACTTTCCCGGGCTGCCGCCCTGGCCAATTTCGGCGAGACCTGGCACCCGAACCGTTTTCAACCGCAACCACGCACGATTCACCAAACACAGGAGACTCCAACGATGGCTCAAAAAACACGTCGTGACTTTCTGGAACAATCCATGCTCTCGGCCGCAGCGGCGGCCGTGGCCGGCGCCCCGACCTTCGTGGCGGCCGAGGAGGCACAGTCCAAGAGTCCCAACGAGCGGCTGCAGGTGGCGTGCGTCGGCGTCCGTGGACGTGGCCAGAGTCACCTCAGCGCCTTCTCCCGCCGAAAGGACACCGAGGTCGTGGCCGTCGTCGACCCCGACGAGGCGATTGGTCGTCAGCGGGCCGAAAAGGTCGGCAACAGTTCCGGACGCAAACCAAAGTATTTCTCGGACATGAGAAAGGCGTTCGAGGACAAGTCCATCGATATCGTCTCGATCGCCACGCCGAACCACTGGCACGCCCTGGCCGCCATCTGGGCCATCCAGGCCGGCAAGGACGTCTACGTCGAGAAACCAGTCAGCCACAACGTCAGCGAGGGCCGACGCATCGTTCAGGCCGCCCGCAAGTACGGAAAGATCGTCCAAACGGGCACCCAATGCCGATCGATGGGCGGCACCATCCAGGCGATCGATCACGTGCACCAGGGCAAGATCGGCGATGTCAGCGTCGCCCGCGGCCTGTGCTACAAGCGTCGTGGATCAATCGGAGCGCGTGGCAAGTACGATGTGCCTGCGAGCGTCAACTACGACCTGTGGCTGGGTCCCGCACCTGAAAAAACGCTCAGCCGCCCCCGCTTCCACTACGACTGGCACTGGCAGTGGGACTACGGCAACGGCGACTTGGGCAACCAGGGCATCCACCAGATGGACATCGCCCGCTGGGGACTGGGCGTCGACCACATCGGTCATTCCGTCTACAGCTATGGCGGCCGCCTGGGATACGTCGACGCCGGTGACACGGCCAACACCCAGGTCAGCATTCACGATTACGGCGACAAGCGACTGGTCTTCGAAGTGCGTGGCCTGCCGACCGATCGCCTGAAGGGTGCCGGCGTCGGCGTGATCTTCGAAGGCTCCGACGGCTATGTCGTGCTCTCCAGCTACAACGGTGGAGCCGCATTCGATCCGGATGGAAAAATGGTCAAGAAGTTCAGTGCCGGTGGCGACCACTTCGCGAACTTCATCTCGGCCGTCCGCAGCCGGAAACACACCGACCTCAACGCCGACATCCTGGACGGTCACCTCTCCAGTGCCCTGTGCCATCTCGGCAACGTCTCCTATCGTCTCGGCAGCGCCATCTCGGTGGCCGACATGCAGAAACG
>PBOU01000202.1 GCA_002724415.1 Planctomycetaceae bacterium | reverse complement strand
TGGCCTAATGGCCGCCGCCCCCAAACCCAAATATTGACGAGAACCGCTCGATCAGGATGCAGCCCAGGATGGCTGCAGCGGTGGCGATCAGCAGCAAAGACGTGATCGTCGACATCCGCAGCCGCTTGTCGGTCTGGTAGGCCAGGTAGAGCACGCCAATCATCAACAGCGGCGTATTGAAGACACCGTTGACCCACTGCCCCAGGATGACCAGTTCTGCTGGATTTGCACCATAGACCGACGAGTAGATGGTGAGTCCCAGGAAGGCCGTCAGGTAGATGTTCTGGAAGATGCGGTTGTAGGTCCGGCGAGCCGTGGCGTTCTCGTATTCGAACGCGCCCATGCTCGAGAGCAAGTCGGTCCACATCCGGCCCGAGGCGGCCACGACGACGACGATGGTCGAGAACAGCGTGCAGAAGCCGCCGAACATGAAGACACTGTAGCTCCAGGCGCCGTAGGTTTCGGTGTAGATCTGTGAAAGTTGCTCGACGACTTTCATTCCCGAGGGCACCTCGCCCTTCTTGTGGAGGATGGCGCAACCGACCAGGAAATAGGCGGCAGTGATGACGCCAGCCAGCAACGTGGCGACGCCGGCGTCGAGTTGGAGCACCTTGATCCAGCCCTTGGCCCGGTCGACCCAGCCCTCGTCGTCGGGAGTACCGAGGTTGTCGCCGTAGCCCTTCTCAAGAATCCAGTACGGATACATGAACATCTCGTTGGCCGTCGTGCCCAAAGCTCCAAGCAGGCTGATCACGGCAAAAAGAATCGCCCCACGTTGAGCGGGTTCCCCCAGCGAGAAGGTCATTCCGCTGGTCACGTCCGCCATGGTCAGTGGATATTTTGGGTTGGGGCTGAAGATCAGCAGCAACAGGGCGACGACAACCGAGAGGCTGAAGCCGCAGACCAGGAAGGCGATCAATTTCTCCAGCGCCCCGTACAGGCTGAACCAGAGAACCCCGCCAACAATGGCGAAGATGATCAGGCCCCAGCCGATGGTCGAGGTGTTGGCATCACTTCCCAGGGGCATCACGCTGGTGAATAGCCCGGCCGTGGCGGCCATGATGCCACCGACGGTGACTACCGAGAGCGTGTAGCCGAAAATATAGAGGATGCCAATCCAGCCTGTCCCACGGATTTTCGGGCCGGGAATCTGGTTGAGTGCCTGGATCGTGGTGCGGTTGTGCACCAGGCAATACCGGCCGAGTTCGACTTGCAGGAAGTACTTGATCAGGCAACTGAGAATCACAGCCCAGAACAGCACGAAGCCGAACTTGGCCGCCTGAATGGGTACGTTGATCAACTCGCCCGACCCGATCACCGAACCGCTGACGACAATTGCCGGGCCGATGGCCAGTAGCATGCCGCCCCAGGTTTTGGGTGGAGTCTTGTAGGTTGGGGTCACCACGTCGGGAGTGTCCTGGGGGGCATCAGAGGCCATGGCGTGGATCTCGAGGGAGTCACTGTGAGAAAATAACCGTAGGATTTCGAGCAGTCCGCCCGACTGCTCGGTCGAGCCACGGTATCAGAGGGTCTCGTTGGACAACAAGGCCACGCGAGTGCTGACGGGTTGAGCAGGTGGATTGCCGATCATATCAACCAAGCTTTACTCGATAAAATACACACAAAACATGAATCAGGGGGTTGACTTTATGGGAGAAGCAGGCTGAGAATGATTTGCTTCAACGATTTGAGTACCGAGAGACAAAAATTACCCCCTGAGACTTGCGGGATCCTCTTCACCAGGTGATTCCGTCCAGCCAAACAGCCAACCGTGGCCTCCGATTTCCCACCCCCGCGACCCCCCTTGTCGCACCTGCCGCGGTGATGTGTGTCTCTGGCAAGCCATGGTCGTTGCACGTGGAAGACCACGTGATGTGCACAGATGCTGCATTCGTCAACTCAAAACGGTTGACGGGTGTACAACCGCGGGCCACCACGTTCGAGAGGAAAGATTGACTCGGTTCACCAGCCGGATGACCACGACATGAAAACAGGACCGGTTGTTGTTTCGAGATGAGGACGGGTTGGTTTTTGGCCTGTCAACGAAAGTTTCTCACCGATGGGGTCGCATCTTAACCAGAGCGCGCGAGCCGGATCATCGGAGAGGAGGATTGACAGACTCGGGTAATCGGACCGCGGAACTTGCTGACCCGGGTCCTGATGGAGTGTAGAAGAGAGTTGAGGATACAACCTACGAGGCACAACAGAAGTGGTAGTCAGGACGTCCGGGTTCCGGCCCGGGTGTCAAAAGACAGGAAGACAGAAGGAAAAACAGAAATGACGGTTGGATGGGATGGAGAGATGAACGTGACGGATCGGGATCGAACACAAGCCGGCCGCGGTGTGGAATCGACTGACGGGCCCTGGATCGGGCAGCCGTGTGATCTGGTGGAACTGGACCCCGAAACCCCGACGGTTGCGGCTCCGGGCTCGATGGAAAAGGTCATGATGTTGCAGGCCCGCTACGCGGCGGGTGTGCCGCTGTGGGATGAGCGTGACAGCTACGATCACAGCAAGGCGGCGGCCACCCAGGCGATGCTGACGGCCGCCTCGACACTTTCCAAGTCCGCGGCAGGAGTTGGCGGGGACGTGGTCGAGGAACAAGGCGAGCCCCTGGCGATCTGAGCCAGTGGCCCGAAAGGGACTCGACCCATGAAGTTTTCGGAATTCGTTTGCCAGGCCGCAGTGACGACCTCGCTCTCGGCCACAGACCGGGACGGGATCATTGCTGAACTGGTCGACACATTGGTTGCCGCCGGAGGCCTGTCGGCCGATCACCGTGACAGTATTGTCGCGGCGACGATTGCCCGGGAGGAACTCGGAACGACCGGGATTGGCAACGGGGTTGCGATTCCGCACGCCAAACACCCGGCCGTTGATCGGGTGGTGGCGACGGTGGGGGTCGGCGAAGCGGGAGTGGAATTTGGCAGTCTCGACGGCCGATCGACGCGGGTCTTTTTCTTGCTCGTGTCGCCTCCCGATGCCCCCCAGGATCATCTGCAGGCCTTGGAGACGGTTTCCAGACATCTGCAGGAGGAGTTCTTCCGGCAATTCCTCTCACAGGCGCAAACACCTTCGGCCATCCTCGACGTATTGAGCGAGGCGGACGCATCGACCGCGGTTTGAGTTGTCGGGCGTGACAGGGGTCCGGAAAAGACAAGAAGTAAGACAGCAGTAAAAGAAGAAGATTGAGGACAGAGACGTGTACGGATTCGACAAGAGACTCGACGAACTGGTCATCTCGGCTACGGCTGATGATGGCCTGGATTTCATTGACGTTTGCGGTTACCTCCCCGACAAGGCCGAGACCAGTGAAAAACTGGACTTGTTGCTCGAGGCACTCGCGGAACGTGGGTTGAGAGTTCGTGCGAACCGCTCGGCCTGCGGGGACATTGCCCAGTCACTGGCTCCGAAACCACAGAAGGCCGAGCGAGGTGGCGATGGCGAGGGGAGCGAACAGGGAGTGACGGCCGACTCGATCCGCATGTATCTGCGGCAGATGGGTCGCCTGCCGATGCTCGATCGCGACCAGGAGATCTCGGTCGCCAAGCGGATCGACATCACCCGCAAGCAGTTTCGTCGGTTGCTCCTGGGTTCGATGTTCATTTTCGATCGCGCCGTTGACATGCTCGCGCAGGTCCATGCCGGTCAACTGCCGTTCGACCGGACGATCGAAGTCTGCGTGACCGAGGGCCGCGAGAAGACCCAGGTCCAGGGACGGTTGGGGCCGAACCTGGCCACCATCGGCCGGTTGCGGACGGAACTGGCCGAGGATTTCGCGTTGATCAACCGTTCGCGAACGACCCAGAAGGTCCGCTGTGTGGCGACCGAGCGAATGGAAACGACTCGCCGCCGCATGGTCCGGCTGCTTGAGGAACTCGGCCTTCGTGAACAGAAGTTGACACCGATTTTTCAGCAGTACGAGCAAATCGCGGCCCGGATGACCGAACTGGATGCCATTCTCAAGCGTGCCAAGAACGAGCGAGCCTCCGAGGCGCGAGCCGAGTTGAAGGAGCTCAAGGAACTGACGCTTGAAACGCCCAAGACGATCACCGAACGGCTGGGTCGGATTGGTGTGGCCGACGACGATTACGAACAGGCCAAGCAGGACCTGGCCAACGGCAACCTGCGACTGGTCGTTTCGATTGCCAAGAAGTACCGCAAGCGAGGCTTGAGTTTCCTGGACCTGATCCAGGAAGGAAACTCGGGGCTGATGCGTGCCGTCGAGAAGTACGAGTACCTCCGGGGTCACAAGTTTTCGACCTACGCCACCTGGTGGGTTCGCCAGGCGATCACACGGGCGATAGCCGATGCCGGTCGTACCATCCGGTTGCCGGTCCACATGACCTCGGCCATGTGGGCACTCAACCAGGCCCGCAACACGTTCCTCCACGAGCACTATCGCGAGCCGACGACCGAGGAACTGGCCGAGGCGGCCGGGGTGCCCTTGGAAGAGGCCCGGGCCATGCTGGCCGTGGCCCGCTCTCCGGCCAGTCTGGATCGGCCGATCTCGGACACTGACGAGACGGACCTGGGTGACTTTGTCGAGGACAACGGGTCCTCCCGGCCGGCCGAGGTGGCTGCCAACAAGATGCTCAGCAAGGAGGTCAACCAGGTGCTGGAGACGCTGACCTACCGCGAGCGGGAGATCCTGAAGCTGCGGTACGGAATCGGCGACGGGTATCCCTACACGCTCGAACAGGTCGGCCTGATCTTCGGTGTCACTCGTGAGCGGGTGCGTCAGATCGAGGCGAAGGCATTCGACAAGTTGCAGGATCCTCGCCGCCGGGCCAGGTTGGCCGGGTTCCTCGCACAGGGCCAGGGCCAGCAACTCACCGGGTTGGCTCACTAGCCGCGTGCCACAACCATAACCATGTCGCTGGGTCAGGCGACCGGGTTGAAACGAAACAGGGAGTCGGAACCGCTGGGGTCCGGCTCCCTGTTTCTTGTTGAACCGCCGCTGGCTGCTACTTGAAGCAGTAGAGGTGTCCGTTGGTTCGCAGGTAGATCCGTCCATCGACCAGGGCGGGGGTCGCGTAGGTTTCTTCACCAAACTGCGCCCTGTGCAAGACCTTCCACTTTCCCCGGCCGCTGATCACGCTCAGGCGACCCTTCTGGTCCAGCAGGTAAATCTTGCCGTCACCGGCAACCGGAGAGCTGTAGTAATTGCCCGCGCCAGGCACTCGCTTGGTTTGCAAGGCTTTGCCGCTGCGGGCGTCGAGACTGGTCAGGATGCCGCCGTCCTTGACGGTGAAGACAGTCTGGTTGAAGAACAACGGAGAGGCACAAAACGGAATGTGCCGGCGGTACTCCCAGGCCACGTGGGTCTTGGTGGCATCACCGCTGGCGCCGGGCCGGATCGCCAGCACCACATTGCGGGCGACGTCAAAGAGGTTCCGGTAGTACTCGTACTCGGCGCGGGTGATCGATCCGGTCTTGTCTCGATCGACCTGGGGGAACCGTCGTTCGATCGCATGGCCCTTTTCCAGTTCCGGACGTTCCAGTGTTCCGTTGTTGTTCTTGTCGAGAGCGGCGATCATCTTGGCGAACGGGTCGACGCTGATCCGCTCGTCAATGTCGCCACCACGTGCCCAGCCAGCCACGTACAACTTGCCGTCCCCCCCGATGACCGGCGTGTTGCAGACCGAACGGGACAGGCCGCGGACGGTCCACAGTTCCTTTCCGGTTGCCAGGTCGTACCCCACCACTCGCAGCGTGGCTGCCACGATCACCTGTTTTTTTCCCGCGACCGTCCAGATGACAGGCGAGCAGTAATTCCTGGGGAATTCACTGCGGTCGGTTTTCCAGGCCAGCTTTCCGGTTCGTTTGTCGTAGGCGGCCAGGAAGCTGTTGGTGTCGTGGTCCTGGACGGTCAGCACCAGGTCGTCGACGATCACCGGCGAGGTGCCAGCTCCGAAGTCGTTGTTGAAAGGCCCCATCTTCCTGGTCCACAGCAACTTGCCATCGACGGAGTGGCAGTACAGTCCACTGGACCCAAACAGGCTGACGACCAGCTTGCCATCGGTGGCCGGGCTGGGTTGTGCGTGGCTGCCGATGGAGTGGATTTCCTCGAGCGACTTGTAGGGTGCCTCGCGTTCCCAGAGTAGTTTTCCGTTGGTCCGGTCGACCGCGATCGTGACGAGGGCCTTGTCGCGGACCGCGGTCAGGAACAGGCGATCCCCATACAACACGGGGGAGGAGTGACCTGGAGGGAAGGGCACCTTCCAGGCGATGTGCTTTGAGTCGGGACCAATGTTGGTCGGAAGTGGTTGCGAGGATTCCGCCAGCCCGTTTCCACCGACGCCTCGGAACTGGGGCCAGTTGGCGGCCGTGACGGATCCAGCCGTGACGGCCAGGGCGAGCAGCACGCAGAGGGGCAAACGCATTGATCGGGTCCTTGGAGGAATTGGAATTCCAGAACGTGTTCTCAGGCTGGCAGACTCTAGAGACACGGGGTGGGTCGGCGATGATATCACGATCGGCAGTCACTTGCGTTGCAACCGGGTGACCCCATGGCGAGAATCGGCGACCGCTGTGCACCACGATGTGCCTTCTTCAATTCCCGGGAGTTTTATTCAGATGACGCCATCAGAGACATTCGACATGACCGACCGTGTGGCGATGGTCTCGGGGGCCGGTCGAGGCATGGGGCGGGCGATGGCGTTGGCGTTCGCCGGGGCCGGTGCCGACGTGGTTGTTGTCGACCGCGACGAGGAATCCAACCAACAGACCGCAACGGAGATCGAGGGACTGGGTCGCCGCGGATTGCCGGTGTCCTGCGATGTTTCCGATTGCGAAGCGATCGAAGAACTGTACCGCACGATCGACAGAGAATTTGGCCGGATTGACGTGGCCGGCAACGTGGCCGGCGAGGGGGTGTTGGCCGAGCCGACGGAGATGACTCGCGATCAGTTGCTCGAGGCTTTCAACGGGCTGGTGATCGGGAGGTACGTGTCGTGCCGGGAGGCGGGCAAGCGGATGCTGGCCGCCGGGCGTGGCAGCATCATCAATATCGGATCGCTGGCGAGTATCAGTGCGCTGGGGCGTCGCCATCTCTCGTACTCGATGGCGATGGGGGCCGTGGTGCAGATGACCCGAGAGTTGTCGACCGAGTGGGCGGGCCTGGGTGTGAGGGTCAACGCGATCCTGCCTGCCCAGGTGATCAATCCGGGGCTGACCCAACGAATGGAGGCCGATCCTCACCTGGAGCGGATGTTCCTGGGCGGGATTCCCGCCGGCAGGATGGGAGTCCCTGATGACATCCGTGGCCTTTCACTTCTTCTCGGATCGGATGCGGGCAGCTGGATCACCGGAGCGTTGATTCCCATGGATGGCGGCAACCTGGCAATGAACGCCGGCGGAACACCCGGCTGGATGCGGGCCGAATCGGCTGACGGTTTTGAATCCGGTGGTGGCCGCCGCGGATAGGTCCGGAAAATGACAGCTCCACCGCCACTTGTTGATTGTCGCATCGTGCGGCTGAATGCCGAGTTGTTTCCGGTGTCACGCGAGGAGCAGGAGGCGTGTCGACAGCACGGGATCGATCCCGTGCCGATCGAGGCGGAGACGGAATCCGAGTTGCGGGAGGTGGTGGCGGGGGCTGACGCGGTGTTCGCTGTCAGCGTGAAGTTGCCGGCTCCGGTGATCGCTGCGATGGACCGCTGCCGGGTGATCTCGAGGATGGGGGCCGGAACCGATCGGATCGATGTCCGGGAGGCAACTCGACGGGGGATCGTGGTCACCAACGTTGCAGAATTTTGTGTTGAGGAGCAGGCCGACCACGCGATGGCGATGCTGTTGGCCGTTGAGAGACAGTTCAAACGGATGGACCGTGAGATGGCGGCCGGCCACTGGACCGGGGCTCGCGAGGTCTCGGGTCGCAATCACCGGTTGCCAGGCCGCACGCTGGGACTTGTCGGCTTCGGACGTTCTGCCAAGGCGATGGCGCGGCGGGCACGGGGATTCGGCATGCGTCTGCTGGCGACTCGACGGAGCGAGGTGGTCGACCCGGAACTGGAGGAACTGGGTGTCGAACTCGTTTCACTCGATGAACTGCTCGCTCGGTCCGATTACGTGTCTTTGCATCTTCCGTTGACCGAGGCGACCTATCACCTGATTGATGCCGAGGCCCTGCGGAAGATGAAGCCCGAGGCGATCCTGATCAACACGTCACGCGGGGCGATCGTCTGTGAAGACGCCCTGGTGGCGGCGTTGGAGGATCGTCGGTTGCGTGGTGCGGGGCTGGATGTGTTCGAGCAGATCAACGTCCACGATCCCGACGAGGTGCCACCACGGGACAGTCCGTTGATCGGCCGTGACGACATCGTGGTGACTCCTCACGTGGCCGCTTTCAGTGTCGAAAGTCGCGAGGACGTCACCAGCGGCAGCGTGGCCAACCTGGTCGACGTGCTGGAAGGACGTTGGCCGCAGTCCGGGAACATCGTCAATCCCACGGTTGTTCCACGCTGGCCGTTGGAACCTCGTCCCGGGGAGGGTTAGCGGCGAACGTTCAACTCGACGGCCCGGGCCACACGATCGGTCCCGGACGCTTTGGATTGCTGGACCAGTTCGAGAGTCACCGGGTTGTCGCCCCGGGTGATCAGTGATGCGGGGATCTCGGTTTCCAGTCGGTTCTTCCCGGCCGGTTTCCAATCCGTGATGGTCTTGCCACCGAGCGTGACGGCGATCCGATCCTCCGACTGGAGGTTGTCGACCTGGACTCCCAGGCTCAATGAACTCGCCTGCGTCGCCAGGTTTTCACGGACTCGCAAACGGAGTGACAGCGGCTTGCCGGTTTCAAGTGCCGTGGGCAACACGCAGTGCAACCAGTTGCTGGGATATTCACCAGCCGGGCGACCGCGGTCGACCACGAACATCAACTCGGATTCGGTGGCTCGTAGCCGGGCGGGATCGCCGATCCGATCGAGCATCGAGGCCATCCAGGGACCTGTTTGTTCGGAGTTGTTTTGCGTGTGTGGAAACCAGTTGAACAGGTAGATTCCGTCGGCCCCCTGGTTCCAGTAGTTGAGCGCGGTGGCAGCGGCGAGTTTGCGAGGGATTGGCGAGTAACGGCTGGGCCAGCCGTAGAGACACGGGTAGACATGGACATTTCGCGGCCGGGCGAGCTTGCGGAATTCCTCGATTTCGATGTCGATCACGCCGCTGCCGAGAATCACGTGGTCCACCAGTCCCCGGTTGATCCACTTGGCAACCTCGAATCCGTCGCGGGCACAGGCAGCCAGTGACTCGTCGACCCGGACGGCCAGTTGCAGTCGGCGGCCCCGTTTCCGGGATTGTCGCAGGATCAACCGGTGGTACCGGGTGATCAGTTCGGTGAGCAGCGGCGCGTTTTTCTTCACTGTGCCGGGCAGAAAGTAGGGGGCACTTCGCAAGAAGTCGATTTCGAGTCCATCGAAATCGTACTTGGTGAGAATCTCTTCCATGGCCCGGAACTTCAGGTCACGAACTTCCTTGAAAGCGAAGTTGAGTGCCGTTGGGTAGCTGGTCACCGCACCGTACTTCTTTTTTCCGAGCAGCCATTCGGGATGCTCGATCTTGAAGGTTGGCCGTTCATCGGCCATGAAGGCGTCGTGGATGTCGTTGATGCGGAAGGAATAGAAGACGTCGATTTTTCTCTTGCGAGCCTCGCGAACGACGACCAGGGGGGGGTCATTGCCCTGGTTGATCAGAGCTTGCAATTTCGGGTCGGTTTTGCCGACTCGAGCCCCGGAACGTTCCAGCACGCGGCTGTCGTAGTTGGCCGTATTTCCCCCGGCCCCGTCACACCAGAACAACGCATCGACGTGGCTGTTTTCCAGCGGGCCAAAGAGATTCTCGATCCACTGTTCCAGGTTGCCCTCGGCGTCCTTGAAGACCCCGTGTCCATCGCTGTTGAAGATCACCCGATATCTTTTCGGAGTGTCCGTGTTGCGATCGCCGGCTTTGGCGTCAGCAACCAGCAAAATGCAGGACAGGGCCAGCAGGCCGAGTCGGAAAAGAAGTCGGCGGTTCATTGGCGTGATTCCGTGGTGCCAGTTGTGAGCGATGAGCGATTTCGGAAATGCGCCGCTCAATCGTAGGAGGGGACGTAGTGCGTGTGACGGGTGCCGGGTGTGATCGAATAGAGCTTCGCATTCTTGAGATGGAAACGGAGTTGGATGGGACGTCCCTGCAACTGGTGGAGGTCACGGTGGCCCTTCCAGGCCAGCTTGTGGCTGATGGCGTCGGATGTCAGAGGGATCGACTCGGCGAGTCCGAAGCCCTTGATGGGCTGTCCCTTCGCGTCAAGAGCCTCGATGGCCAGGGAACCACCCTGGGCGTTGGCGTTGATGGTCAGCGTGTCGCCCAGGAACAGGAACGTCTTGGTGGTCATTGTTCCTCCCTGGGGGCCGGCTTCGACGGAAACGAATCCGTCGACTCTCAACGTGGCCAGTCCGACTCCCTTCTTGGGAGGCTTGGCGTTGGGGTCCAGCTTGGGAGGGTCGCCGGTCCAGGTCCACCAGTGCTTGGCGTTGGCTCCCGCGTAGTAGAAGTGGATGCGGTTTCCGACGATGATCGGTTCGGGAGTGAAGTACGGCGTGAGGTAGCCCCAGTCCCAGTCTTTCTTTTTCATATTCCCGTAGGGCAGGAACACGGAGGCTCGCGCCGCCGGACCCCAGTCGCGCTTCGTCATCAATTCGGTGTGCGTCACCGTGCCACCGCCGCCGACTCGTGACCAGATCACCCCGTCGCGGCTGTAGGCCAGTTGCAGGTCCGTCCGGTCGGTCCACGGTTTCTCGGGAGTGATTGGCTTGAGCGATTCGTTGTGGTAGGCGCCGATCAGGCCGATGTAGCCACCCGCATAAGCCAAGGGGGCCATCTGGTAGAACTGGGTCGCCTGCACCTCGTCGCGATTGGTGCGTCGAATCAGCGTGACTTTTGGTGACCAGTGCAGGAAATCGTGGCTCTCGGTCCGGGCGACCAGCCGGACGTTGGGCGGCCCAAATCTCAGGAAGGCCATGTAGCGGCGGTTGCGGGCGTCCCAGAGCGGACAGATCTGCGTGTCGCTGAAGGGGATCAACTCGAACGGCTTGACCGCCTTCCAGTGGATGCCATCGGGGGAAAACGCGGCGCTGGTCATCCAGGTGGCCGACGTCCCATCCGGAGCGCAACTGAAAAGCATCTTGTAGCGACGGGCCGGGTCCGGGTCGTTGACGTCATGGATGATCCCGGGACACTGAAAACCGGTGACAGTTGGTGCCGAGACGAGGTTGGACCCGGTCTTGCTGTTCAGCACCGGCTTGGTCCACTTCACGCCGTCCTTGGAGGTGGCCAGGCACAGGTTGCCCTCCGAGACACCCTCTTTCTTCTTCCAGGTCTGATACCACATCCGGAACAGTTTCTTCTTGGGATCGTAGTGGACCGTTCCATATCCCGGCCCGCCCTCCTCCCAGGGGTTCTCCTTGACCAGCACCGGGTTTTGCTTGTGCTTGACCGGCTGGTTGAGCTTTCGTTTGGCTCCCTGCAGCGATCCAACCAGCCGTGCGTCGATGAACAACTCGGTCTCCCGCAGCAGGATGGCTCCACCGGAGTTGGAATCGTTGAGATCCTTGAGGAGTCCGTCTGGTGCCTTCAGTGGCTTGGCAGCCGGCAGCGGGGCGACCATCAGTGTCAACAGAATGCCTGCAGAAATCATGTGGCGGAGCATGGGAACTGAAGTCCTGAAAAATGACGCGATTGATTCGGATCGACTGTGGCTTATACAATCTACGAACTGGATTTGAGGTTCAACGGTCGACGGTCGATTTTTAAGGAAGAGACCGTCCAGTATTTTTGCGAGCCAGGTTCGCGGAACGGGAGATTGCCGGTGTCAATTTCAACAAGTCATGGATTCGAGCACGATGCTCATCATGCTGGCAGTGTGCAAGCGTCTCCATTCCGTCCAGCCGCTGACGACACGATCCGCGTGGGTTCACGGCGTTGGTTCCTGCAGACAGGAGCGGCAGGAGTTGGCGGGTTGTCGCTGGCCGAGTTGTTGGCGGCTCGGCAGGCATCGGCTGCGGGGGGCGGGTCGGGATCGAACAACCGCAAGGCGGTGATCCTGTTCTGGCTGTCGGGTGGACCCAGCCAACTGGACATGTGGGATCCGAAACCCAAGGCGCCTCGAGAGGTGCGTGGCCCTTTCGACACGATTTCCACGGCGCTGCCGGGTGTGCGATTTGGTGAGCACCTGCCGATGCAGGCGGCCATGGCTGACAAGCTCTCGATCCTGCGGGCCGTCGATTGCAGTGCGAGCAACCACACACCGATCACGATGCAGGCCGGCAATCCGCTGGCGCGGCGAACCAACGACGGCCGGGACGGCGGCGGCTACCCCTCGATGGGTTCGGTCGTGGCGAAGTTCCGTGGCGGCAACGATGTCGACATGCCGGGATTCGTTGGCCTGGCCAAGAGTTGGACCAGCGACGTGTACGGTGCCGGCGAGATGGGGCCCGCGCATGAGCCGGTCAAGGGTTTGGAATTGACTGGCCGGTTTGCGTTGCCCAAGGGCATCGCGGCGGCCCGGCTGGCCGATAGAGCGGGACTTCGCCAGGAATTCGACCGGTTCCGTAAGGACCTCGATCAACGCAATACCCTCGACCGACTCGACCAGAATCAGCAGCGGGCGTATCAGATGGTCGTCTCGGGCAAGGTCCAGAAGGCCTTCGATATGAGTCGCGAGGACGCCGTCACGCGTGACGCCTACGGGCGGTGCAGCGTGGGTGAAAAGGCCTTGTTGGCGCGGAGGCTCGTCGAACATGGCGTGACGTTCGTACTGGTCAGCGGAGCGTGGGGTTACTTTGATCACCACGGAGACGACGTTCGCTGGGGTGGAATCTCCAAGGGCCTGGCACCGCTGTCTCCGAAGGTCGACCGTGCGATGGCAACGCTGGTGACAGACCTGGAAACCCGCGGGCTGCTCGACGACACCTTCGTGATGATGATGGGTGAGTTTGGCCGGACGCCGAAGATCAACGAGAAGGCCGGGCGGCACCACTGGACCAAGGTGATGTCGATGGTCGTGGCCGGTGGAGGTATGCCAGCCGGCCAGGTGATTGGCGAAAGTGACCGCAACGGATCGTCGGTCAAGGCCGGTGCGGTACGACCGCAGGACCTGGCTGCGACCACGTTTCGGCATCTTGGTATCGGGCTCGACACACACTGGACCAACCGCCGTGGTCGCCCGATTCCGATCGTCACCGAGGGCGGTCGTCCGGTTCCCGAGTTGCTCTAGCACGCGGCCGTGCCCCGGTTTGCACCAACTTGTCCTAGGCCATGACCCCGGTGATCGGTGTGCCATCACTGATGGTGTGCGGTCGATTGAGCCTGTCTCGGATGCGGGTCGCTGGGTCGATTCCCAGCAGCGAGTAGATGGTGGCGGTGATGTCGGCGGGGCCGACGGGGTTGTCGGCCGGGTAGGCCGCATGGCGATCGCTGGAACCGTAGACGGTTCCAGGCTGAACACCCGCTCCGGCCAGGAACACCGAATAGCAGTGAGGCCAGTGGTCGCGGCCATCAGGTTCGGCTCCGGCACCGGAAGTGATCTGGCCCAGCTTGGGGGTGCGGCCAAACTCGCCCATGGCCACCACCAGGGTTTCCTCCAGAAGCCCCCTGTCCTGCAGATCATCCAGCAACGCGGCAAAGGCCCGGTTGGCGTAGGGCAACAACGATTTTTCCAGGAGCGGGTAGTGTGATCGGTGGGTGTCCCAGGACTGGTCGTATCGCAACCCGCTGCAGACAGTCACCAGCCGCACCCCAGCCTCTATCAGCCGACGTGCCAGCAGCAGGCTCTGGCCCAGGCAGGGCAGCCCGCCTCCCTTGCGAACCGACAGCCGGGGCCGGAATCCCAGGCCGTAACGGCGACGCAGGGATTCGGGTTCCTGTTCGAGATCAAAAGCTCGACTCGCCGTGGGCGAAGCGACCAGAGAAAAGGCCTTGTCGTAGAACGTGTCGAGCCGTTGGCCACCGGCGGTCGGTTCGACCAGCCGACCGGAGCGGTCGATTCGCGACAGCAGGTTCCGCCGGCTCTGCAGGCGGTTCTCGTCGAGTGAGTCCAAACGCTTCAGGCCGGGAGCACGGTAGCCGGGCAATCCCGGGTTTCCGGCCACAAACGGGTCGCAGGCATCGCCGAGGAATCCCGCCTGCTGGCCAGGGATGAAATGCCCATTGTTGAACATCACCTCAGGCAGGTGCACGAAGTCGGGGACGAGTTGCCGGGAGGGGCGAAGGTGAGCGACGACCGAACCCAGCGGGGGATGATTGTCGGGTGACGGGCCGACAATCAACCGCGAGCCCTGCAGGGGGCGGTGGCCGGTCAATGCGTAGTAGGTGCCGGCATTGTGATCGTTGATGTCGTGGGTGGCCGAGCGGATCATCGCCAGCCGGTTCATCCACGGGGCCCACTGGTCCAGGTGTTCGCACAACGTGATGCCGGGCAATGACGTGGCGATCGGCCGGAATTTGCCGCGCACCTCGGCAGGAGCTTCGGGCTTCATGTCCCAGAGATCGATGTGAGACGGCCCGCCTTCCATGTAGAAGAGGATGCAGGACTTGGCCGCCGGTGCCACCCGGGTCGGGCGTGCCTGGCTGGCCAACAATCCGGGCAGTCCCAGCCCCAGTGCGTTCAGGCCGCCGACCTGGACCGCGCCGCGTCGCGTCAGTTGGATCGTTCGTGGGTCGATCATGGTGGATCCGATTATAGACGAAGATGATCGTCAGTGAGCGATACACCGCGCCCCTTTCCAAGCGCAGGGTGCACCGGTATGATGGCCGTCAGAGGTGCCTGCGGTGGTGACCGGAGGGCTTCTGGAGGAGAGATGGCAGAGTGGCCGAATGCGCCGGATTGCTAATCCGGTGAGTCGGAATTAACCGGCTCCGAGGGTTCGAATCCCTCTCTCTCCGCTTTTCTGCTACTGGTTCCCCGGTTGGGTGGGATCCGGGGATCCTCATTGCACCGAGCCGGGGAGTCCGGTGTGTCGGAACCGGCTGATGGTCACACCGGGTGTGGCGTGCCCACAACCGGGTTGGCCGTATTCGGAACCGGGCGACACCTCACCTGCCGAGAAGAAGACCGTGATCATTTCCAGGAGCCTGTCGTCGGTATCCGTGGTTCTGACGCTCTACTGTGGCTTGGTCTCTGGTGCCGACACGTCCCGGCCGAACATCGTGGTCATTTTGACCGACGATCAGGGTTATGCCGATATCAGCCTGAATCCCCATCATCCGAAAGAAGTCGCAACACCCCATATGGACGCCCTGGCCAGGAATGGCGTCAGCTTCACACAGGCCTACACCAGTGGCAATGTCTGTTCGCCGACGCGGGCGGGATTGATGCTGGGCCGGTATCAGCAACGGGTCGGCGTGTACTCGGCCGGTGACGGGGGACGCGGCTTCGACCCGAGCGTGCCGATATTCCCGTCATTTTTGCCCGACCGTTATGTGTCGACCGCAATCGGCAAGTGGCACCTGGGCCTTGACGCGGACTATCCGGCTTTGAAATGGCACGCGATGAATCGGGGTTTCGACGAGTGTTACAAGTTCATGGGCCGCGGTGGCCACGACTACTTTGACCTCCGTTCCGATTCTGAAGGCAAGTTCGCTCATCCGATCTACCGGAACAAGCAGCGGATCAACGACACGGGCTACCTGACGGATCGTCTGACCGAGGAGGCGGTCGCTTTCATCGACCGCAACAAGTCGCGACCGTTTCTGTTGTACCTCGCCTACAACGCCGTGCACGCACCGCCGCAGGCACCCCGGGAGACCATCGAGAGAGTCCGCCGTCGCTTTCCCGGACTGTCGGAAAAACGCGTGACGCTGATGGCGATGCTCAAGCACCTGGACGACGGCATCGGCTCGGTTGTCGCCAAGCTTCGCAAGGAACACCTGTTCGAGAACACGCTGGTGTTCTTCTTGACCGACAACGGTGGTTCTCGTGCGATGAGTGCCAACAATGCTCCGCTCCGTGGATTCAAGGGAAGCCTCTTCGAAGGGGGGATTCGCACACCGATGATCGTGAGTTGGCCGAAAAAAATTGGCGGTGGCCGTTCGATTTCAACGCCGGTCATTTCACTGGATATTCTGCCCACGGTCCTGGATGCTGTTGGGGACCGTTCTGTCCGGTCCAGTCCGTTTGACGGCAAGAGCCTGTTGCCGTTGTTGACCGACCGCGTCACGGCTCATCACGACACCTTGTATTTTAGTGAGGGCAGCCGTGGCGAATGGGCCGTGCGTCGTGGCAGTTGGAAACTGTACGCCATGAACCAGCAGGTGCAGTTGTTCAATCTCGACGATGATCCTGCGGAAAAAGTCAACGTGTCCGCCAGGTTCCCGGGCCAGGTCAAGGAATTGCAATCCGCGTACGATCGCTGGATCGCACAGATGGCCGATCCGATCACCGGGGGTAGCAAGCGACCGCAACGGAAATCCGCAAAGAAGGGCCGGCGCAAGAGTCCATGAAGCACACCGTTGTCCTTGTTGTTGCCAGCTGGTGGCTGGGCGGGTCGATCATCGCGGCGGATCCGGCGACTCGACCCAACGTGTTGTTGATCGTTTGTGATGACCTGAATACTCACGTGTCGACATCCGGGTATCGCCACATCAAGACCCCGGCTTTTGATGCCCTGGCACGAGGTGGAATGCGATTTGGTCGGGCGTATTGTCAGTACCCCGTCTGTGGTCCCTCCCGGGCCTCGTTTCTCAGTGGACTCTATCCAGAATCGACGGGGGTGCTGAACAACAAGGTCGATATCCGTCAGACACGCCCGCGAAGTCGGACCCTGCCACAGTGCTTCAAAGAGCAGGGCTACTGGACCGCATCGGTCGGCAAGATCTTCCATTCTCCAAGACACGAGCCTGGCGAAGTCGCCTGGAATCAGTTCCTACGATTCCAGAATGACGAGATGCCTCATGTGAGAATTGCCAGGGAGGCCTTTGAGGCCAAGCACGGTCCGGTGGACAAGGGAAAGACCCGTCGGCTGTGGAAGAAGCACCTTGAGACCCTTTCGACACAGACACGTGGGCAGCAGCGTCCCGGGTTTGGTCGGTCGGGACTCCGTGATGAGCAGCACAAGGACGGGAAGAACGTGCGACAGGTTGTCTCGTGGCTCGACCGGAAGAGCCACGGAAAGCGTCCTTTCTTCGTCGCCTGTGGAATCCAGAAGCCGCACGTTCCGTTTCTGGCTCCCGACAGTTACTTCCGGTTGTACCCTGCGAAGGAACTCCATTTCTCGTTGACGCCGAGGGGATTCTGGGACCAGGCCCCCCGTTCGGCGATGGTCAAGAGGTTCCAGGGGTTTGGTTTCAAGCTGGGAGAAGAAAACGATTCGTTGAGACGCGAATACACCCAGGCCTATCACGCCTGTATTTCGTTCATTGATGCACAGATTGCCCTGCTGTTGAAATCCCTGGATCGCAACGGCCTGCGGGACAACACGATCGTTGTTCTCACCTCCGACCACGGCTATCAACTTGGAGAGCATTTCATGTGGGGCAAGGTGACACTGTTTGAGGTCTGCGATCGTGTGCCCCTGGTGATTCGGGTTCCCGGCCTGACGCGTCCGGGATCATCGAGCGATGGGCTGGTCGAACTGGTCGACCTCTTCCCGACGCTGGCCGAGCTCTGTTCGGTGACACCACCCGGAGATTTGCAGGGCCGCAGTCTCGTTCCGATGCTCCGCGATTCGAGGTCACCCGGGAAAAAGGTGGCCTACACGGTTGTGAGCCGTGGACAGAAGTTGGGCAAGGCGATCCGGTCTGGCCGCTGGCGGTACGCCCTCTGGCCTGACGGAGAGGAGCTGTATGATCTCGAGACGGATCCCAATGAGTACGTGAACCTGGCGACGTCCGGACAGCATGAGGATGTGCTTGTCGCATTGAGGGCGGAACTGGAGCGGATTGGGAAAGCAGCCGTCGCTCGACGATAGCTGGAGCACAATTCCATGTGAGCGGCGTGGGACCTGGTTGGGTGACCGGGAATTTCTTGTTCTGGATGAGTCAATTTCGATGTCTTGGTAGTGATCACGCGTGAAATTGGTTACTCGAAACCGGAAAATACGGACACGGGGCCTCTAGGGGTTTTTGTCGACCAGCCGGGGCTTTCGTTTTTGGTCTGATACGGAATGAAGGGGCAACCATGAGTTCGGTTCCGCGTCGCAAATTCCTGCTTGGCTTTGTTTCGCTTGTCGCTTTTGTATTCGCCGGCGGCTGGTCCACTCCGAGTGACGCGGCCTGCCAGTCCCGCCGTTCGTCGGGTTCCGTTGCAGTCGGAACCGAATGGGAGACGCCCTTCTACAAGATCGAATCCGGGAAGCCTGGTCCGACGGTGATGATCGTTGGTGGCATGCATGGCAACGAACCCGCCGGCGCCTACGCGGCCGAACAGATTCGCCATTGGACAATCTGCCGCGGGACGCTGGTCGTATTGCCGTGTGCCAATCGGCCGGGGCGGGCCGCCAACATCCGCTATCTGCCCGATCGCCCCATGGAAGAACGGGATCTGAATCGGAATTTTCCCACTCCGACCACGGATTCGACACGCGGTGTGCTGGCCGGGGAGATCTGGAAGCTGACCCGAGAGGTGCACCCCGACTGGGTACTCGATCTGCACGAGGGCTACGAATTCCATGTCAGCCACAAGCCGGTGAAAGGAAAAAAGAAATCGGTGGGCTCCAGCGTGATCTACAAGCGAAACGGTGAGATTCAACCGTTGGTCGATCGATTGCTGAACACGGTCAACCTGACGATCACCAACAAGGACCGTCGGTTTGTGCCGCTGGGGCGGGGACCGATCATCGGGAGTTGGGTCCGCGGCTGCCTGCATCATCTGAAGATCCCGGGCATGATCCTGGAAACCACTTTCAAGGATCAACCGCTCTCACGAAGAACTCAGCAACATCGATTGATGGTCAACGAGGTGCTGGATTCCCTGGCGATGATCGACGAGTCACAGGTCGACACGCTGCTGGACCCCCGGTCGGATGCCATCTCGGTCGGGATCTTCGATGGACCGGGTGCTTCATCCGGAGGAGTGAACCGTTTCATTGGTCTGATTGGCCGCGAGGCCGACATGACATCCTCGGTGATTGGCCCCAGTGAAATCCGGCCGGAGGCAATCCGACAGTTTGACGTGCTGTTGTTTCCGGGCGGCAGTGGGTCACGCCAGGGCAATTCACTGGGCGAACCCGGACGGGCTGCTGTCCGCAGTTTTCTCGCCGGGGGCAAGGGGTGTGTGGGAGTCTGTGCCGGTGCTTTTCTTTGTTCAGCTCATTACACGTGGTCGCTCAAGGTGGTGGACACGTCCGTGTTCACCGGCTCCCGTGAGATTGAGGGCGTCGGTTCCAAGCAGATGTGGTACCGGGGAAAACCGGCCCAGGTGCAACTGGAATTGACGGGTGATGGAAAGACATTTTTTGAGGGACTGCCACAGAAGACCATGGTCCGTTATCACAACGGTCCGATCGTCTCGCCAAGGAACGACCCGCTGCTGCCCGATTACACCGTGCTGGCTTATTTCCGCAGCGAGGTTGGGCTGTATCCCCCGCAGAAGGGGACCATGGTCAATACGCCGGCGATCGTCACGGCCCGGTTCGGTCGTGGCCGGGTTGTCTCGATCAGTCCTCACCCGGAGGCGACGACGGGGCTGACGAGCATGATCGGAACCTCGATCCGTTGGGCGACGGGGACGAAAGCACGGGTTCCCGCCGAGATCCCCAAGTCCCGGTGACGCGCGTGGTCCGCGTCGCGAGGATGGCTAGGTCAGCACGTCGTGGATGACGTTCCCGTGGACGTCGGTCAAGCGGAAGTCCCGGCCACTGTAGCGGTAGGTCAGTCGCTTGTGGTCGAGCCCCATTGCGTGCAGCAGCGTGGCGTGCAGATCGTGAACATGCACGCGGTTCTCGACGGCGGTCAATCCGAATTCGTCAGTCGCCCCGTAGCTGAAGCCCGGCTTGACCGCACCACCGGCCATCCAGCAGGTGAAACCGTAATGGTCGTGATCACGACCTTTCTTGCCCTCCGAGGTGGGAGCCCGTCCGAATTCGCCGGTCCACAGCACCAGCGTCTCGTCCCAGAGCCCGCGTTGTTTCAGATCGGTCAACAACGCGGCGATTCCCTGGTCGCAGGCCCGGGCCAACCGCGCGTGTCCGCCGACGATGTCGTTGTGGCCGGTGTCCCAGGCAATGTCGAAGCCGTCGATCGAATGCGACAACTGGATGGTGCGAACACCTCGCTCGATCAGTCGCCGGGCCAGGAGGCATCCCTTGGCGTACTCGCTGCCGCCGTACATCTCGAGTGTTGACTTCGATTCCTTCGACAGGTCAAACGCCTCGGGGACGGCGAATTGCATCCGGAAGGCCATCTCCATCGCTTCAATACTTGCCTCGAGTTGTTGGTCCTGTTTGACGCGTTCGAGTTGCACACGGTTGAGCCGTGCCAGCAGGTCAGCCTGACGCTTTTGGTCGGCCCGGGCCAGGTGCTTGTTCTTCAAGTCGCGCAGGATCGCCTCGGGCTTCATATCGGCGATATTCACATAGGTACCGGCGTAGGCGCCGGGGAGGAACGAGTTGCCCCAGTTGGCGAGTTTGCCGCGAGGCTGCGCCCGGGGACTCATGGCCACGAAGCCCGGCAGGTCCTGGTTCTCTGTCCCCAGCCCGTAGACGAGCCACGATCCGAGGCTCGGTCGGGAGGGGTGGAGGTGTCCCAGGTTCATCATCAGGATCGCCCCGGCATGTTCGGGGATGTTGGTGTGCATCGAATGGATGAAGCACAGTTCGTCGACGTGCTGGCCGACATGCGGGAACAGGTCGCTGACCCATTTGCCCGTTTCACCGTACTGCCTGAAACCGAATGGGCTGGGGAACAGCCCGCCCTTGGTGTTTCTCAATGACTTGCGGTTGACCAGTTGGGGTCTTTGTCCGGCGTGCTTGGCAAGCAGCGGCTTGTGATCAAAGGTGTCGACCTGCGAGGGACCTCCGGGCATGAACAACTGGATCAGGTACTTGGCCTTGGGAGCAAAGTGAGTGGCCAGAGGGGCCAGGCGGTTGTCGAGCGAGCTGCCGGGAGCTGCCAGTGCGGGACGGGCGGCCAGTCCCGCCAGGCCGAGGGTGCCAAATCCGGCACCGATGCGGCCGAGCATGTCGCGTCGGGACAGTGGTGGGAGCGGGTCGACGTGATGCATCGATGATCCTGACTTCTCGGCCGGTTGACGGTCCGTGGTTGAATTGTCGGCTAGGGTCACGCGGAAACTGTGGACTGATTGTGGTGCCAGCACAGCCGGCGGTCGCCTGGAATTGGTCGAACGACGGAAATCATCTGAGGAACATAAACTCGTTGCTACCCAACAGGACCTGGGCGTACTGGGTCCAGCGATCCAGGACCGGTTCCCTGGGGGGAGCGGCCTGCCGCTGGTCGGTCTGAACGATGTGATCGATGTTGATGTGACCCCAGCCTCCGGTGACCTGGTCCACGATCCGGATTCTCGCGGTCTTGCCTTCCAGGTTGGCGACGTCCCAGTGGCTCCATTGCAGCAGTTCGTTGTTCTGGCCGGTCGTGGAGTGGACAACCTTGTCCGCGACGAGCAACTGGATACAGGTCTTGCCGGGATGGTGCCCGCCGCCGATCAGGAAAGCGATTCGCTTGCGGGTGACTGAAAACGGAGGCGAGGTCAGGGTGCCGACTGTCTTGTCGTGATTGAAAAATGTGTTGACCAGGCCGCGACCACGGAACCCGCTGACGTTCATCTGGTTTGGCAGCGTGCCGGAGGCTGGCCCAGGTCCGAATGCCTCACCGGTTTTTTTCCATTCGCCGTAATTGCCGTTCTCGAAACTGCTGATGAGGATGTCATCTCGTTTTCCGGATGTGGTGGCGGTGGCCTTCGCGTCCGGACGAGAACTGAGAAAGTCGTGGGCGAGTTGGGCCTCGACCGGAGTGGGGGAGCGACCGTACAGGAGGCGATAGGCCCGATCGATCCGGGACGAGTCATCCTGGGAATGTCGCTGGAGCCGCTTGGCCAGTGCCCGCGCGCGGTCGATCATCATCGGGCTGTTGAGCAGGAAGAGGTACTGTTGTGGAACAGTGCTGAGTGGACGCTTGGCAATCGTTGCCCGGGGGATGGGGAAATCGAACAGTCTCAGGAAGACGTCGGTGGCAAATCGATCGCCATTGCGGCTGACCTTGTAGTACAGGGTCCGTCTTCGACTGCCCCGCAGGTCTTCGGTCGACGGCCCCCCAAGTTCGAGTTTCAGTTCGCCGGTGACCGTCAACAGGGAATCCCGCCAGGCCTCGACATCGAGCCGTTGTGGCGTGAATCGCCACAGCAGCCGGTTGTCGCCATCGACGGCAAACGCCCTGGTGTTGATTGCGGAACTTTGTCGGTAGGTGGAGGAAAGCATGATCGAGCGATGCAGTCGCTTGATCGACCAGCCGTGTTCGACAAAATCGGCGGCGAGCCATTCCAGCAGTTCCGGGTGAGTGGGTTTTTCGCCGAGTGAACCGAAGTTGCTCGGGCTGCCGACCAGTCCCCTGCCGAAATGCCAATCCCAAACGCGATTGACCAGGACCTTGGGAGTCAGCGGGTTGGACGGGGCGACGAGCGCATCTGCCAGACCGAGACGTCCACTGCCCCGGGAAAACTTCCTGGCGTTGGTTCCCGCCAGCAGTTGCAGGAAACGGCGCGGTGTGATGGGACCGGGCTTGCGGAGATTCCCTCGCAGCGCCAACGGCATGTCCTTGTCACCGGTGTCATCGAGCACGTGTGCGAGCGGGAGGGCCGCCGGCGCCGTTTCGCGAAGTCGTTTCAACTCGACCCGCTGTTTCGCCAGGTTGTTCTTTTGTGCTGCGGTGGCGTTCTTTCCCGCCTTGCCGATTTCTGCGGCCTGTTTCTTGATATCGCCATCCAGTCGCTTGATCGCAGCCTGGCGGTCGTTGTAGGCCTTTTGCTGCACGGGAGTTGCCATGGCCTTGGTGACCACACGGGTGTTGTTGAAGACACCGGCCAGGGAGTAGTAATCTTCGTGCGGAATCGGATCGAACTTGTGCGAATGACACCGTGCACAGGAGACAGTCAGTCCGAGGAATCCACGCGAGAGGACATCGACACGATCGTCGAGAGTCTCGGACCGGGCCTGGGCCTTGCTGTCGGGGTCGCCACCGTCGGACTTGTAGGTCGGGCCGACGGCGAAGAACCCGCTGCCGGGCCACGCCTCGGGTTTGTCCGGCATCAGATCCCCGGCCACCTGTTGGCGCACGAACTCGTTGTAGGGCAGGTCCCGGTTGAAGCTATTGATGACCCAGTCGCGGTACCGCCACGAATGAGGCAGTGCGGTGTTGTCCAGGTAACCACCGAAGCCCTCGCTGTAGCGGGCCACATCCAGCCAGTGACGGCCCCAGCGTTCGCCGTAGTGGGGTGAATCGAGCAGCCGGTTGATCAGCCTGTTCCAGGCATCGGGCCTGTCATCGTCGAGAAATGCCTGGACGTCCTCGGGACTGGGAGGCAATCCGAGAAGATCAAGTGACGCCCGGCGAATCAGTATCCGTCGTTCCGCCGCGGGGGCTCCACTGAGTCCGGCGGCCTCGAGCCGGGCCAGGACAAACCGGTCAATGTCCTGGCGAATCCATTCGGTCCGTTTGACCGTTGGTTGTTTGGGTTTGCCCAGTGCGCGATAGGCCCAGTGCGTGGCCCGGATCGTCTTGAAGTCGTAATTTCCCTCGGAGGTGCGAGCGGCCGTTGTGGGCTTTTCGTTGGGCCAGAAGGCTCCCTGCTTGACCCATTCGACCAACACGGCGATCTCGGTCGGCTTCAATTTCCCCGAGGGTGGCATCTCGTAGGCCTGGTACCGGATCGATTGGATCAACAGTGACTTGTCGGGGTCACCGGGCACGACCGATGTGCCGCTGTCGCCACCGGCGAGCACCGCCTGGCTGCTGTCGAGTCGCAGTCCGCCTTTGAGCACCTTGGATTTGCCGCTGTGGCATTGAAAACAACGACTGACCAGCAGCGGCCTCACCCGTTTTTCAAAGAACTCCGACTGTGCTGGTGTGATGGCCTTCCCGGCGGCATCTGCGATCGGACCGGACGCGATCGCGAGGAACACGGTGGCCATCACCGCAGAAATGGTTCGCAGCGAACAGGCGGGAGGCCCACAGGGTGTATACATACACCGAGTCTAGCAATCGATGCGTTTGGTGTCTTCGGTCGATCCGTGTCTGGTGGTGTTACGAAACTCAAGCAGTTCGAAGCACGTGGACGGACCGAAGGGAAGTTGTCACGATGGAAGGCGTTGAAACGAAATCTCTTGATTCCACTGGCCCATGTCAGTTCCATCGTCCCCCAACACTTCGCCCAGTTCACCCGAACGCCGAATTGAAGCGGCCGAGGGGTACCTGATGCTGGAGATGCCCGACCAGGCATTGCGGGAGCTACGGATGGTGGAGGCCCGCGTGGGCAGCACCGAGAGTCACCACACTGCGATTGCGAGGTTGCGTGGCGAGGCGTTTCGTCTCAAGCGGGATTTCGAGGAGGGGGCACGGCAGTTCCTGGTTGCCCAGTACCATGCTCCGGAGGATCTGGAGATCTCGATCGGATTGGCATGGTGTCTGAAGCGCACAGATCGTCTCGAAGAGGCGATCGACGTGATGATGTCTGCCTACCAGTTTCACAGCGAGGAACCCATCGTGCTCTACAACCTGGCCTGCTATTTCGCACTGGCCAGTGACAAGGTGCATGCACTGAGTTGGCTGGGGCGTGCGATCCGCATGGAGAGTTCGCTGCGTGAGTTGATCCCCGACGAAACAGATTTCGACAGCCTTCGCGACGATGCCGATTTCCGGTTGATCGTGGAAGAGCGAAAGGTCGAGAGTGGCGAGTCAGGAGTGGAGTGACTCGGAGAATGGTGGATCGGCAACGTGCGTGGGATCATGTCGAGTGGTTGGCAGCTGAGCCGCATCCGGCCGGATGCCTGGTCGAACGGCGTGCATTCAGCGTGGGTGTTTGACAGCGGTCAGGCGGATCGTAACGGGTGTGGAATCTGGAGAAGAAATCGGGTTTCGGACCGGCGGGCAAATCCCCGTGGATGACCTGTTATTGCAGACTCGAGTCCCCCATTCAGGGTAATTTGTGACGTAAGCTAAAGAGAGTTTTTCTGGAGCGACAATTCCCAGGGCACCGACAGGTTCTCTCCACCTGGAGTTCTCATGTTCGATTCAACCGACCAGAGCGAAACCCCCGAATTGCCTAACGACCAGGGTGCGATGGAACCGCAGTCGGAGATGGCTTCTCCCCAGGAGTCGGTGTCTCCGGAGGCTCCCGCTCCCGTCGCCACGTCACTCGACTCGATGTCCGGTCCCAACCCGATGATGCGTGGATTGGTTGGCGTCTTGATCCTGATTGTGGTGATCGGGATTGTCGTGGTCCTGTCGGAACCATCCGAAGAGACCGATCCGCAGGGAGGGGCGGCCACGGTTGGTTCTGCCCAGCAGTCGGGTCCCGAAACTTTGGCGAGCCGCAATCCGTTTCTTTCGACCGGGCCTCCGCGAGAGAACCTCGAGGGGAACTGGGTGCTGGTGATCAGTCAACCTGACGACCAGGAACGCCGATTTGATGAGATTTGCTCGGGCCTGTTTGTCCTGGCCCCACGGCGTGGCAACCTGGACGACATGACGATCCGGTTGGCGTTTCGCACCCAGGTGTTTCCCGATGCAAAACTCGACACCGACATCACATCGGCCGGTGGCAAGCAGGCCAGGATTGTGTTCAGACAAGGACCTCAGCGGATTGATTTTTCGGGCAACTTGTTCAGCGACGGCATTGTCTACGGCAACGTGGTTCGGGGCGATGTCTGCCTGGCAGCCCGGTTGATGCCCACCGACCAGTCCGAACTGGATCGTGAGATCGCCGTGATGTCGACGCTCGATCGTCCCAAGCTGGACGCGGTGGTGAACAAGGCGAAAGCGCAGAGGTTGAGTCTCTACGACACCTACCGGATGTTCAGTACCGAGCATTCCGACACGTCGCTGGCCCTGGACGTCAGCTTGAAGAACCTGATTGGGCACGCCGATCCGTCCAAGATGCCGTTGAAGGCTTACCTGTCGGCTGTCGATGACCACCTGAAACTCACCGAGAGATGGGGGCCACGGATGACGGTGATCAACAGGCTTGTCCTGTCACATGTTGCCTTCACGCGCGGTTACCCGCCGGCCGCCACCATCTCGCTCTCCGATGGGCTCTCCAAGTCGTTGGAGGATGAGTCGTGGGGTGTTCCGTTCCAACGGCGACTCGAAGAGTTGCTCGCCCGCTGTCACGCCAAGCAGGCGCGGATGGATGCCGAGGACGCCCTGAAGCAATTGGCCTCGAAGTCGACCACCGATCGCGAAACGCCGATGGCCAAGCTGCGCGAACTCCACAAGAAGTTTCCGCACAGCCATTTTGTGACCTTCGGATTGGCCGAGGAGGCTGAAAAGGCCAAGAACATCGATGAGGCGATCTCGCTGTATGGCGAGATCGTTGCCCTGCCGTTGTTGGAACGGTTGCTGGAATTCGAGTGGGCAAGTGCCGGGGTCAAGTCGGTACGCCCTGGCGACACGCTGGCAAAGCTGTGGAAACAGAAACACGGAGACACCAAGGGCCTGCCGGCCTACCTGGACGGCATCTATGCGACTGCCATCACCGGGCTGGCCAAGTCGACGGAGATGTCGGTGTCGAAATCGTCGACTCGCAGCGTGTTGTGCGAGTTGTTCACGAGCGTCCGCGCGGACTCGGCGGTGGCGGCTGAGATGTCGACGGCAGCCTTGGCTCGGCGCCTGGGGACCGACAAGTTGATCGTGGTCCGGTACCATCCCCTGGAGGTCTCCAGCCGCAACCAGGGCAACGGGGACCCGTTAGCCAACGACGCCGCATTGACGCGGCTGGCCTATTACCGGGGCCGGACGATTCCCTCGATGTATCTCGACGGTCGTCCGTTGTCGGCCGTCGATGGATTGTTGGCCGACACGGAAATGGTTCACCGTCGACTGGTCCACGAGATGTCCAGTCGGTTGTCAGTTCCCAGTGAATGGACGGTGACACTTGCGGCCAAGCGGACCGGGGATTCGATCAAGGTGACCGCCGGCGCCGAGAGCAGCAAGCCGGGGGACGGGGACTATCGACTGCGGTTGTTGCTGGTTGAGGACAGTGTGGCGATGCCGACCTCCAGCAATGGGATCCGTGTTCAGGAGATGGTCATGCGGTGGCAGATCGACGGGGGCGACGGAGTGGCTCCGAAGGATGGCAAGTTCGCTGCCAGCGAAGTGATTTCGGTCGACGAAATCCGCAAGCAACTCATCGACGACCTGTCTCGGTTTGAGCGGCTCCAGGGAATGAACTTCCCCGTCAAGCCCCTTGATTTCAAATCGTTGTACGTGATCGCTGTGGTCCAGGACGAGACGACTCGAGAGGTGCTCCAGTCCAAGCTGGTGCCGGTCACCGCGAGTCCGTCTTCCAATTGACCATCGCGATTCCCGTGGCCACCAGGGCTCCGGCACCCAGCAGCCACGGCGAGGGCGCCGCTTCGCGGAATGCCCACGCGATCAGGACCCCGAACACCGGTGTCGAGAACGCGAACACACTCAGGCGTGCGGCCGGATGCCGTTTCAACAACTGGGACTGCACGGCGAAGCAGAAGCCGGCAACGACAAGGCCCTGGTACAACAAGCCCAGGCCTGCCGCCATCTGGAACCCGTCGAGGTCGATCTGGTCGGCCTCCAGCAACAGCGAGGTTGCCGTGAACAACGCCACCCCGACCAGGTCGTGCCAGAGAATCAGCCGGGCCGGCGGGACGACTCGTACCGCCTGCTTGGTGTAAATGATCTTCACAGCCAGCAGGAACCCACTCCCGACCAGAAGCAGGTCACCGGTCATCGAGGGTTGGTCGAGGCCGGCTGCAGTTGCCTGGGGATCGTTGCCGGAAGTCACCAGCACCAGGACGACTCCCGACGCGGAGGCGACCAGCCCGACCAGTCGGCGGGTGTTGAGCCGGTCGGTCCGGGTGATGAAGTGTTCGAAGGCCGCCACCCAGAGCACGAAGGTATTGATCAGGAGCGAGCCGTGGGAAGGGCTGGAGTAGTGCAGCCCGAGGTGAAACAGGGAGATCTGGACGTAGAGCAACAGGCCACAGATCAGCGCGGGACGATGCTGCCCACGTTCCAGGCCCAACCCGACTCGCTGCACCCGGCACCACAGGATCATGAAACCGGCCGCCAGCAAGAACCGGGCGGCTGCAACCCCGATGGGTGGCAGCACGTCCTGGGAGTACTTGATCGCGACCGGCGTGCCACCCCACAGAAAACTGGTCAGGATCGCCAGCGTGGCCGAGGAGGGGCCAACCGGTTGTCGGCCGTCATCGGAGTGCCGCGATGTCGTCATTGAATCCTCAATGCGATTGACCGACCGGTCGCCCACCTGTTTGCCCCCGTTGGCACGAACCGGTTACCGTAGTGACCCGCAAAGAAAAGTCAAATCGCGCTGTATTGGCGTGACATCTGGAGATTGCCACCGTGAGAGTGTACTCAGTCGCTGCCCTGTTGCTGGCCGTTGCCGTGCCGGCCGGCGATTTGGCCGCCGCCGAACCGTTGCCCCAGAGTCGTGATCCCCGACTGGTGATTGAACTGTTTGCTGCCGATCCGGATATTGTCACGCCCACCGGACTGGATGTGGATCATGCCGGCCGGGGGTTCATGATCGAGAGCAACACGCATTTTCCACCCGAGGGTTACGCCGGTCATCCCTCGGACCGCCTGCTGGTGCTCCGGGACCAGGACGGTGACGGTCGTGCGGAGAAGCCGGTCGTGTTTGCCGATGGGTTCGTTCACGCGATGAGCGTTGCCGTCCGAACCTCGTTTGATCCGGACCGTCCTGACACCGTACTGATAGCGACCCGGAAGGACGTGACCGCATTGTGGGATGACGATGGTGACCTGGTGGCCGACCGCCGACGGCGGATCCTGCACCTGGAGACGCCTGGCAACTACCCGCACAACGGGCTGGCTGGATTCGCCTTTGACGCACATGGCCACATGTACATCGGGCTGGGCGAGAACCTGGGCGCGAAGTACCAACTCATCGGCAGTGACAGCACGACGTTGTCCGGAGGTGGTGAGGGAGGAAACATCTACCGTTGTCGACTGGATGGTTCTCAGCTGCAACGCTTTGCCACGGGGTTCTGGAATCCTCATGCCAATTGTGTGGACGCCTTTGGTCGTCTTTTCAGTGTCGACAATGATCCGGACAGCCTGCCGCCGTGCCGACTGATGCACATTGTCGCCGGTGGCGATTACGGTTACCGGTTCCGCAACGGTCGCAAGGGGTTTCATCCGTTCACGAGTTGGAACGGTGAGATTCCCGGCACGTTGCCGATGCTGGCCGGGACGGGGGAGGCGCCCTCGGGCATTGTCGCCTACGAATCTGATGGGTTGCCCGGCGAGTACGTCGGGAACCTGCTGGCGACCAGTTGGGGAGATCACCGAATCGACCGGTTCCGCTTGGTTGAACGCGGTGCGTCATTTGAATCGGTCGCCGAAGTGTTGATCCAGGGAGGGGGAAATTTTCGACCCGTTGGCCTGGCCACCGCACCCGACGGGAGCCTGTTCTGTACCGACTGGGTTTTGCGGGACTACAAGGTTCACGGTCGTGGTCGTGTGTGGCGGATTCGTCGCAAGTCGAACGGGGATGACCGGCCGGCTGTTGACGTGGCGACAGTGACCGCCAAAACAGCGGTCGATCAACTGGTGCAACTGGTCGGCTCGCCACGCTTGGTACTGCGCCGGGCTGCGGCTCGGGCCCTGGCCGGAACCGTTGCCGGTCGCCAGAGAATGCGTCAGTTGATTTCGGACCGTCGCACCAGCACGCGGACCCAAGTCGAGGTGTTGTGGGCGATGGCTCGTGTCGATCCACGGGTCGAGGATTTTGGTTTCTTGCGTCCTGGAGCCAAGAGGCCCCGATTGGCCGGTGGTTCGACGGAGGTGGAGATTGCCCTGATTGAACTCGTTGGGTCTCCCCAGTTTCCTTTCGACGTTGCCAAACGGAACTTTCTCGAGGACGAACAGGTGGCGGCAACTCTGTGGGTACCGGATCCACTGGATCTGCCGGGGGCGACACGGGGGCACCGGGCGCGGTGGGCGGCCGCAGCGATGAGGCTGCTGAGTTTGGAGCAGGCCATCGGATTCCTGGAGCCCGATGATCCGTTCCTGATGGCAGCTGTCCTTGCCAGGACGAGGCAGGATGATGTCACCGGTCCGAAATTGCTGAAAGCCGTGCGGGGAGCACTTGGCGCAGCCGCCCGGGATGCTCGTCGTCAGCAGACAATTCGCTTGCTGCTGGTGTTGTCTTTGCTGAGGCAGTTCAACACTCCGGAGTTGACCAGGCAGATGCTCAGTGATGGGCAGGTCGACCCGGTCGCGCGGCGGCTGGTCGTGCAGTGGGTGGCCGAGTCGGGGCAAAAAACATTCAGACCCGAGATCGCCGACATCCTCAACGATCCCAAAATCACCGCCGATCTGTTCCACACGACCCTGGCGGCCCTGGACATGCTCGACGGAGGTGATCCCAGGAAGATTGACAATACGGCTCCGTCCGACCTGGCACTTCCGTTGCTCAAGGACGGGCAAAGGCCCTCGGCCGTGAGATCTCTGGCACTGCAGCTGGTCGATCCGTCGTCCAAGGCCCTTGACCGCCGGTTGTTTGAAGACCTTCTGGCCAGTGATGATCCCCGGTTGATTTCCGAATCCGTGCGGACGCTCGGACTGTCCTCCCACGGTTTCGCTCCGCTTCTCCTGCTGGGCGTGGCCGTTGATCGGAAGCGACCACTGGAGGTCCGGGCCGATGCGGTGGCCGGACTCGGACGTTCGACCGGCACGGCGGGCGTCCTGGCTTCACTCCGGAAGTGGACGCAGGATCCCCAGGAGGTGCTGCGTCGAGAGGCGCTGAGATCATTGAGGACGGCATTGGCAGCCGACAGCGACAGCCAGGCCCTGGTGTCGGCGATGGTTGATCGTTTGAAGCCGGTAGAACAGCCGACCGCCGCGGATCGGGATCTTGCTGACCGATTGGCCACCGCCCTGGTGATCGCCGGTCGCGACCTGCAGCCGAAGTTGACCAGGATTGCCGGTGAACGTCCTGGAGACCTGGATGATTGGGAACGACGCCTGGCCAGCAGAGGCAGTGTGGCAGCGGGTCGCCGGTTGTTCTTCCACAACGCCGGTCCTCAGTGTGGCCGTTGTCACATGGTGAACGGGCGCGGCCGGCGGGTCGGGCCCGATTTGTCGCTGATCGCGAGGTCGAGAAACCGTCGGCAATTGCTCGAATCGATCCTGCACCCCAGCCGCGAGGTGGCCCCACAGTTCACATCGTGGACGCTGGTGACCGTTGATGGTCGAGTGCTCAACGGAGTGATTGTCTACGAGAACCGGGATCGATTGACCATCGAAGATGCTGATGGCAAGCAAACCAACCTGGCCAACACCGAGGTCGAAATGAGGACGCCGCGGAAGAAATCACTGATGCCCGAGAAGTTGATCGACAGGCTGGCAATCACCGAGTTGCGGGACCTGTTGTCATTTCTGGAGACGTTGAAATAGAACGGGCCAGGCGAGGTGTTCACCAGGGCTATTCGGCCAGCAATTCACCCAGGGCCAGGATGGTGCGTTTGATTTCATCGCGCGTGTTGTAGTGCAACGCACTGATCCGCAGCGTGCCACCCGGTTCGAGTCCGAGGGCCTGGGTGACTGGCAATGCATAGTGATTGCCAGGCCAGGTGAAGATGCCACGTCGGGCCAGGTTCTCGGCGAGTGATGCCGGTGACAGGTTCGGGTGTGTGATCGAGTAGGTCGCCACGCGGTGGTCGATCAATTCGGGGTCGGTGATCCCGTGGACGATTGTCCCCGGCAGGCTGGTCAGGCCATCAAGCAACTCCAGCGACAGTCCGCGTTCGTGATCGCCGATCGCCACAAAGGCCGCCTCGAGTGCCTGCCGTCTCGATGCAGGCCCGGGATCGATCGTCCGTCCCAGGTCCGCCAGGTACTCGATCGATTCCCTCACACCCGCAATCCCCTCGTGGTTTCCCGTCCCGGTCATCCACTTGCCTGGCAGCGAGTCGGTGGCCGGTCGCAGCTTGTAGGGGGTGAGCGATTCGAGGATCTCCCGTTTTCCCCACAGCAGGCCAACATGGGGACCGAAAAACTTGTAGGCCGAACAGGCCAACAGGTCGCAGTCCCAGTCGACAACATCCAGAAGACGATGTGGAGCGAGGTGCACTGCGTCGACGAAAACCAGGGCACCGACCCGGTGCGCGGCCTGTACAATCTCGTTGATGGGATTGATCGATCCGGAAAGGTTCGAGGCGGCACCGACAGCGACCAATCGGGTGGAATTGCCGAGTTGCCTGTGGAAATCGTCCAGGTCGAGCGTGGCGGTGTCCGGGTCGATCGCCACATGATCGACGGCAACCCCGGCATCCTGTGCGGCCAAATCCCAGGGAGTGACATTGGCGTCGTGATCAAGTTGTGACACGAGAATCCGGTCGCCCGGATTCCAAGTGCGAGCCAGGGCCCGCGACATGGCCAACGTCAAAGTGGTCATGTTCGCCCCAAAGGCGATCGTGTCCGGATCGGAGGTGCCCAGGAAGTCGGCAGCTGCCTGGTGGGCGGACTCAAGCACCGCATCACTCTCGACGCTGGTGGCGAATGGGCCGCCGTGGTTGGCATTGGTGTCGGTCAGGTAGCTACTGACAGCATCCGCGACGCGTTGCGGCACCTGGCTGCCGGCGGCTCCGTCGAGAAAGATGGCCGGATGACTGTCGACGGTACGGCACAGAGCCGGAAACTGGCTGCGGACAGCGTCGAGATCAAGGTGGGCCATCACGAAGGCCACTCACGAGGAACGCCTATTCGTCCGATTCCTGGTCGGCAGCTTCTTCTTCGGCAGCTTCTTCTTCAGCAGCTTCTTCTTCAGCTGTTTCTTCTTCAGCTGTTTCTTCTTCAGCTGTTTCTTCTTCAGCTGTTTCTTCTTCAGCTGTTTCGGGTTCGGGAGTCACC
>PBOU01000074.1 GCA_002724415.1 Planctomycetaceae bacterium | reverse complement strand
CTCCGGTTCAGTCTCCGGTTCAGTCTCCGGTTCAGTCTCCGGTTCAGTCTCCGGTTCAGTCTCCGGTTCAGTCTCCGGTTCTGGTTCGCCCGCGGATTGTTGGACCTGTACAAAGGCCATTCTGAGTTCATGAAGCGATTGATCGATGGCTTTTTGTTCTTCAGCCGAAAGGGAGTCACCAGTTTTTTCATCGAGAAGCGCAAGCAGATCGATGAAGTGACGTGCCATTGGCAGGTCGACGGTCGTTTCGTCCTGGCCGGGAACGGGAACGATTCCCAATCCAATCAGCACCGGCGAGGTGCACATCGTGATAAGTTCAGCCATTGAGGCCGTGGGCCAAGTGTCGGGCATGTTTCGGTCCGTCCCGTGGGTGGTGGATGGCGGCAGTGATGATTGAAGTCGAGTTGGTGGGCAGGATAAAAAGGTGCTGGCTGGGCGGTCAAGGGCCTGCCGCGGCTTGCTTGGACTCTGTTGTGGCGCCAGTTGGTTCGGTCAAGAAAGCGAAACGGTTTGACTAAAAAAAACGAGCAGCCCAGTGTGTTGAGTTTTGAAAGTCGACGCCGGTCTGAAATGGCAACGCTGATTCGACGAAATGGTGGTCGGCCGACGGTGGCTGCTTCGATGCAAGAGGTCGCTATTGGGAAAAATCCGGCGGCGTTGTTGTTCGTGGACGCTTTGCGGGCAGGAGAGATTGATACCACCGTGTTTTTGACCGGGGTGGGGGCGGATTGCCTTGCCGAAGCGGTCGCAGAAGTTTGTCCACTCGCCGAATTCGTGTCGTTGTTGACACGGTGCACCGTGGTTGTGAGGGGGCCAAAACCGAATGCCGTTTTGAGAAAATGGGGACTTCCCGTCGACGGGTGTGCGGCGGAACCCAACACCTGGGTGGAAGTGGTCGCAGAATTGGAACGGTTGGATGCAGTGTCCGAAAAAACGGTCGCAGTCCAAGAATACGGGGTCGCCAATTCAGAATTTTACGCAGCCATTGACGAGCGGCGGGGCAAAGTTGTTGGTGTTCCGGTTTATCGCTGGGAGCTTCCGGACGACACCGGTCCGTTGGAAAACGCTGTCGGTGACACAATTGCAGGAGCATTCGACTTGGTGTTGTTCACCAGCGCGTATCAATTGCACAACGTGTTGCTCGTGGCTGAACGAATGGGTTTGGCTGAGGACTTCAAAGAAGCGGTGTTGAATTGCCAGGTCGGGTCGGTGGGGCCGACGGCCACGGCTGCGCTGCGGTCGGCGGGTTTGCGGGTTGACGTCGAGCCAGGCCGTCCGAAGATGGGTCCCTTGGTGCGAGATGCCCTGGCGGCGACTATCGCGCGTACTCGACCACCTTCGTTTCCCGGAGCACCGTGACACGGATTTCACCGGGATAGGTCATGGTCTCCTCGATGGCCTTGGCAACTTCTTTGCTCAGGGCCGCAGCCTCTCTGTCATTGATTTGGCCCGAGTCGACGATGATCCGGATTTCGCGTCCAGCCTGGACGGCATAGGCCTGCCTGACTCCAGGAAAGCCACAGGCGAGCGACTCCAATTCCTCGAGCCGCCGGACATACCGTTCGAGTGACTCGCGACGAGCCCCGGGACGAGAGGCAGACACCGCGTCTGCAGCGGCCACGATGACGGTGTAGATGTAGTCAACCCGGATGTCATCGTGGTGCCCGGCTGCTGCGTGCACGACCTCCTCACCCTCGCCGTATCTCTTGAGCAATTCGGCACCCACCGCCGGATGGCCCCCCTCCATTTCGTGGTCAGCGGCCTTGCCGATATCGTGGAGGAAGCCACAACGACGTGCCAGGTGAAGGTCGAGCCCGAGTTGTTCGGCAATGAGCCCCGTGATGACACCGACTTCCAGGGAGTGCTTGAGGACGTTCTGGCTGTAGCTGGTACGGAAGTGAAGTCGTCCCATGAGATAGACGAGTCGTTCGTGAAGATCGGCAACACCAATTTCCTGACACGCATCGCGGCCCAGCCGCTTGATGTGGTCGTCCATTTCTTTTTCGGTTTCGGCGACAACTTCGTCGATTCGAGTGGGATGGATCCGTCCATCCTGGATCAGCTTGATCAGTGCGAGACGCGCGGTTTCGCGTCGCACCTTGTCAAATGCGCTCACGACAACGACACCCGGAGTGTCATCCACGATCACATCGACACCGGTGCTTTTTTCGAAGGCGCGGATATTGCGTCCCTCGCGTCCAATGATCCGCCCCTTCATGTCATCGTTAGGAATATCGACGGTTGAAACCGTCATTTCAGATGTGTGTGTGGATGCACATCGTTGAGCGGCCATGCCAACGATTTCCCTGGCCATCTCATCCTGCTTCTCTTTCAATTGTGCCTCAAACTTGATCAACAGCGCACCGGTGTCTTGTTTGAGAGTTCGCGAAAGACGATCGAGAAGCATTTCTTTTGCCGTGTCGGGTTCCATGCCACTGATCTTGTAGAGTTGTTCCTGTTCTTCATGCAGCAGACGGTCGAGCTCTGATTCCCGGTTGTCGATGGCTTTTTGGCGGTCGGAAAGAGTTTTCTGTGTCCCTTCGAGCATTCGCTCGCGTTTTTTGAATGCCTCTTGTTGTTCAGCGAGTGAAGTCTCACGACGCTCCATCTCGGTCGTGTGCTGTTGTTGCTCGTTGCGAAATTGGTTTTGTTCAGAATCGAGATTGGACCGAAGTTGAAGCAATTCTTCGCGGGCAGCCAATTCGGCAGATTTCCTGACAGTTTCGGCTTCGCGTTCCGCGTCCCGGATAATGTCTTCACGGCGTTGGTTGGCTGCGGCCCGGCGCGATCGCTCGAGCAACCAGGCGGCCAAGGCACCGACGATCAAAGCGACAACCCCGACGCCGACGGTGTCTGCTACTTCTGCCACGTACATCGTGTTCACCTCATCGGTCCGGCGACGAGGAGGAACCTGGCAGGAGCAAAACTGTTGTCGTTTCGTTGAAACACCGGTATGACCGGGGTTTCAAGTCCGGGAAAACTCCGGTTCCGCAGTCAAACCACGCCCGCATGGCACGGTGAATCGTGCGGGAGGAAAGAGTGAGTTGTCCGGGTTCCAAGGGGACTGAGACGCAGTCGCCGTCAATGGACGGAGTTGGCGCCAACCTTCAAGGCATGGCCGGAGAGCGGGAGTCACCGCTCGAATGGCGGGACCGCCCATCATGGCAATCACCAGCACGGCGATCAGAAGGCTCGAAAGGGCAACAAGAAATGTCGTCATTCCGAGAGTCCAAGTGTAACAGTGGGAAACGATGAGTCAGTAGTGTCCTGATGGGTTCCGGCCGCTGACCGGACCGCTATCATGTTCAAAATTGTTGTTGGATTCAGTCTACCACAGGCCGTCCGGTGGTCAAACGGTTGGGTTGTTCCGTTCGAACTCGACCAGCGGTTTTTCAATTGAAACGGGCCTGGTCCGTCATGAATAGTCAGAACCACACTTCACGGGATGTAGCGAATCACTTGGAGGGTTGGTGGAAGGACTCGTCCTTCAAACTCACGGCCGTCCTTATTGGTGTCTCGGGAGGGGCGGACAGCGTGGGCTTGTTGCGAGCGGCAGCCTNCGAAGGTGTGATTCCGGGGGTGAAACTGGTGGTCGGACACGTCGACCACGGAATTCGTGGTACGGAGTCCAAAGCGGATTCGAAATGGGTGGGGGCATTGGCATGCCAGCTAGGCCTGGAATTCGAATCGATTGCGGTTGAATTGGCGGGTGATCATTCCGAGGCGGCTGCTCGAGAATGTCGTTACGCGGCTTTGAGTGACCTTGCGGAACGGCACGGGTGCGGGGCGATCATGGTGGCCCACACACGAGATGATCAGGTGGAAACCGTTTTGCACAACCTTCTCCGTGGAACCGGATTGCAGGGTGTGGCTGGTATGCCGGAACGGCAGTCTCTTGGAAATGGCCTGGAGTTGCTGCGTCCCCTCCTCGAGTTGGGCCGAACAGAGGTCGAGAACTGGTTGAATTCCGTCGGCCAAACGTGGCGGGTGGATCACACGAATACAGAGACCCGATGGACCAGGAATCGAATTCGACACGATTTGCTTCCCGTCCTGGAGCGGGAGTATAACCCGCAGGTGCGAGAGGCACTGTTGCGGATGTCCCGGCTGTCGTCGGAGGCGGTTGGGATGGTCGGGGAAATCGTGGACGAGAATTGGAACCGGTGTGTTCTTGAACAGTCCGNTACGGTTGTGCGTTTGTGTGTCGACTCGTTGCAGCGGTTGCAGGAGCCAATGGTGCGAGCGNTGTTGATGGAGGTCTGGAGACGCCAGGGGTGGCCGAGGCAGGCGATGACATATTCCCACTGGCAGAAATTGGCCCGCACGGTGACCGAGGGGACCGCGTTGGATCTGCCGGGCGGGTTGACGGCCCGCCGCAATGGAGCCGTGACACGGATCGAACGGCCGGCGGCGTACGGGGAATGAGTCGCGACCTAGCGTGGCGTCATCGTGTAGATTTCATAAGGGCGGTCACAGGGCGTCCCCCGTGTGACATGCATCCGACGCTCATCGGGCTCGATGATGACCGAGAATACGGTGGTCCAGAACCCGGTTGCCGGGTCGTCGTTGGGGTGGCGACAAATGGACCTCGGATGTCCGTCGTGATCTCGGAGCGCGGCCTTGATTGAGGCGANGTGGGNTGAGTCCGCNTTGTNGTTNNTGGGGGNGGNNGGAGCCGCGTCGGAGACGAGAGTGTCGACNCGTTGTTTGCGAGAATAGGACTGGATGAGTTCGGGAAAACGGTCGTTGATCGGCAACAGTTCCGGGTGCAGGCAGTGATTGGTGTGTGTCAACCGTGTTCCGGGCTCGGGACGCAGAACATGAACATCTTCGACAGTGACCTCGAGGTCCGCCGGCCCCTGTGGAGTCGAAAGAATGATGTTGGCGGGAATAGCACGAGTGGCCCGCGTGATGGACGCGACGGCATCATCCAGGCTGGACTGTTCGTAAAGATCCCGAAGTGTGAAATAGTGGGGGACGCCATGCGANCGGGTCGGGGCTGGTAAGGTGTTGAGGCAGGCTCCCAGTCCGCGNTCNTTGAATCCGATGTATGCAATCAAACCGGCCTGGGTCAGGGTNGTGAGGGAGGGGCGGTCGGTCGGGTGACGGGTCAGGACGANCGTGAAAGGATCCAACTCGGGGTCATTGTCCCAGTTCTGTGCCACCACACCGGTGGGCAGGGCAACCGAAGTACACCCGGCTTCCTCTTCGGCAGTCAACTGGTTGCGGACTTGTAACAACATCAGGTCCATCAGGGGGACGCCGGATGCCTCTGCAGTCCCTTCGAGTTCGTCGATCAAGGGNCTGTTGTAATCCCTTGTGAATTCCAGGCATCTGCCAGCGATGGCTTCCGCCTCGGAACGGCTGACCGCGGCAGTCTTGTTGACGCGTTCGAGTGCGATTTCACAGAAGGCACGAACCTGGTCACCCACGGCGTCGCCGATCTGGCGGCCCAGTTCTCGCGGTGATCCTGAGACCGTGATCTCGGGGTAACGTGAAACCTCAGGGGCCATGGCGGGAGCTCCATTTGTCGGAAAAGGTCAGGTTAGCGTTGGCGTCGCACGGAGTCGAACCCACTCCGAATAGCCCCGGCGATTCCCGGGTTGACAGGTTACTGGATATCAACAGAATCCGTGCAAAATTGCTCGGGAAGCATGGACCACATGCAACGTCCCGCTTGCGAAAAATGGTCCTGAAGAGGCAGGGAGGCCTCGACGCAGTGAGGGAACGAACGGCCTGGCAACCGGTGACCGTCAGCCTGAGACGGTTGTTTCCTTTGGCGAGTTTCGTCGGATGCGGCGACATTCGGGTCAGCCAAGCGACGGATCAGAGTGGACGTTGTGTTGGCGGGGGTGTGTTTGCCGCCGTTCGTGGCACGCGGGAGGACGGCCTGGAGTACGTGGAAGAAGCCCTTTCCTCCGGAGTGGCCGCGTTGTTGGTGCCTCATCCGGTGTCGAAAGCGATGGTTCCCCAGTGTGTGGTTCCGGATGTCCGTGCCGCCTACGCGCGGCTGTGCCAGGCGCTGGCGGGTGACCCCGCAACCCGGNTGAAATTGACGGGGGTGACCGGAACCAACGGAAAAACGACGATTGCCTGGATGTTGCGATCGATCTGGCAAGCGGCNGGCATACCGAGTGGGTTGCTGGGGACGATCGAATACGATGATGGCGGGCACACTCAACGAGCCGAATTGACAACGCCTGCCTCGGAGACACTGGCGTCGTGGTTGGCGGCAATGGTCGCACGTGGGACGACGCACGCCGCNTTGGAATTGTCGAGCCATGCCCTCGATCAGGATCGAGCTGCTGGCGTCGCTCTCGAATCCGTCGTGTTGACGAACCTGACGCAGGACCATTTCGATTATCACGGCGACCTGGCAAATTACTCGGCTGCCAAGGCGGCGATTCTGGATTTGTGTTCNCCCGGCGGGACGGTTGTCTTTAATGCCGATGACCCGGGGATCGTCTCGCTGGTCGACAACTGGCGGAGTGCGGTTGAACAGGAGCATACAATTTGCTCCTTCGGAGTCGAAACGGATGCGGATGTTACCGGCCAAGTGATTGCGGAGTCGGTGGCGGGCACGCACGTCCTCTTGACATGCCGTGGAAAAGGGGCAGAACCGGATCGACAAATCGAATTGAAAACCCGCCTGGTCGGACGTCACAACCTGCTGAATTGCCTGGCGGCCGCGTGTGTTGCGGTTCAACAGGGGATCGATTCGTCCGCCATTTCCACCGGAATCGAAAATCTGGGATGGGTCCCAGGACGATTGGAGTTGGTTGAGTGTGATCAACCCTTTGACGTGTTTGTTGATTANGCGCACACCGAGGACGCTCTGCGGNGGTGCTTGGCGGCACTACGACGAGTTGTGGTGGGGCGGTTGATCTGCGTGTTTGGGGCGGGCGGTGATCGGGATCAACTGAAACGCCCCCTGTTGGGAGCGGCGGTCGCTGATACCGCAGACGTTTGTATCGTGACCAATGACAACCCACGCAACGAGGATCCACNNAAAATNCTCGAAGCTGTNGCAGACGGTGTCACCCAGGGGGGCGGAANTCCGCTCGTTGTCNAGGACCGTGAAAAGGCTATTGAAAAAGCTGTCGCGATTGCTGAACCGGGGGACGGCATTCTGGTTGCGGGCAAGGGGCACGAGTCTCACCAGGAAATTGGCGGGAGGCTGTTGCGGTTTGACGACCGTGAGGTGGTCCGTGCCACGTTGCATGGCATGAGTGATTCAATGCAATTGGGTGTCGACAGGGATGGTGGNGTCACAAAATGAATCCCATTGGATTGAATGAGCTGCAAGAGATTGTGTCGGGNGTCGTCGTTGGACGGNCTGAACTCGGGGAACCGGGNCCGGTGCGTGGAGTTGTGACCGATTCGCGTCGGGTGCAACACGGCGACCTGTTCGTCGCTTTGCCGGGGAAGCAACATCACGGGGGTGAGTTTCTTTCGGACGCTGCGAGGCGGGGAGCAGAGATCGCGATTGTTGGCCCCGGGGGGGGCCGGTGTGCGGACCTGATGTGTGTGCGAGTGGAAGACGCCTTGCGCGCCCTCTGGGAACTCGCTTCGTGGAATCGAGATCGGTGTCCGGCCACTCGAATTGCAGTGACCGGGAGTTTCGCGAAAACGACGACTCGCCAGATGGTTCACCAGATACTGGCGACGGTTGGTGGTGCGTACCAGAGTCCGGAAAATTTCAATAATCACGTGGGAGTACCTTTGAGCCTTCTCGGTTTGAGTCGGCAGCAGTCTCACGGAGTTTTCGAAGTGGCGGCATCGGGACGTGGCGAAATTGGCCCTCTTTCTGGACTCGTGCAACCAGCGGCGGCGGTCTTGACCGGGTTGGGCCGNGCACACCTTGGTGGATTCGGTTCGGTTGAAACTGTTGTGANTGAAAAACTGGAACTGTTGCGNTCGGTCCGGCCAGGCGGNCTGGTTGTCGTTCCGGAAGAGTGCCGCGGCCGNGTGGCCGACNAACTGGATGAGAGTCAACTGGTGAGTGTTGGTGTTGAATCGGCGGCAGACGTGGTGGCGACCAAGGTGCAACACCGTGCTGGGAAACTTCAGTTCGAANTGGATGGGCAGAAATTCCGTCTTNCCGTTGCGGGNNGNCATTTNGTTTCAGCGGCNCTGTCTGCGNTNGCGGTCGCGAGNTGGTGCGGNNTTGANGATCGAGTGTCGGCGGAATCGCTTTCCGGATTCCGTACAGCACGGGGGCGATGTCGTGTGGAGAAGACAGCACTTGGGACTGTGATCGACGACAGTTACAACGCGAGTCCCGAGTCGATGTTGGCGGCCTGTCGCCTTTTGTCTGAGTGGCGAGGCAAGGGGCGACGAATCCTGGTGCTGGGCGACATGGCCGAACTCGGCGACCAGGCAGCCAATTGCCATGGAGAGGTGGGTGCTGCGGTGGCTGCCTCGGGGGGGATTGATCGGTTGTGGGCAGCGGGATGGTGGGCGGAATCGACTGTCGCAGCGGCTGTTGAAGCCGGTATGCCTCGCAAAGCGACATGGTCGGCTGATTCGGTTGAACAACTTCTGGAGTCGCTTCCGGGTTTGCTGCAAGAGGGGGACACGGTACTGGTCAAGGGCGCGAGACGAGCACGAATGGAACGCGTGGTCGAACGGTTTTGCCGGGTGGAGTGTTAATGCTGGTCTGGTTGTTTCAACGTGTCGGTCCGCTGTTGGAGAGCCTTGAAACGCACACCTCCGGCGATAGCCGGGTGTTTTTGACGGCCCGGACCGCGCTGGCTAGTGTCACCGCATTTCTATTGGCGTTGCTATTGGGGCCGAAAGCNATTCGGTGGTTGCGGAATCGGTTCCGAGAACGGGTCGCCAGTGATTCGGTTCGACTCAACGAGTTGCAGGCGGACAAGAATGACACCCCCACAATGGGTGGGTTGTTCATCGTTTCGGCAATTGTCCTTTCAGTGTTGTTGTGGGGTGACCTGGGGAATCAGTTCGTTCANTTGTCGCTGTTGGTNTCGATAGGNTTTGGNGTCCTCGGTGGATTGGATGATTGGATCAAACTCAGCACGGCACGCAACGGGTTGAAAGCGAGAACCAAACTGGGCATTCAGTTGGTAGTCGCCGGTGGCGTGGCGTGGGGTTTGCAGGAGGTGATGACCGGTCAACCGCGTGGATTGGAATTGATCTGGCCCATTGGCAATTCCGGGATGTGGCTGGGNGCTGGCTTTGTGGCCTGGGCGGTGCTGGTACTCGTTGGNAGTTCAAATGCGGTCAACTTGACCGACGGGTTGGACGGGCTGGCCAGTGGCTGCATGGTGGTCGCGTCGACCGCTTTCGCTGCATTGTGTTATCTGGCGGGCCATCGGGTTCTGGCCGATTACCTGAGTATTCCCTACGTCGAGGGAGCCGGCGAAATGACAATTGTCATGGGGGCTTTGGTTGGCGCGATGCTGGGTTTTCTCTGGTTCAACTGCCACCCGGCNCAGGTCTTTATGGGCGATACGGGAAGCTTGCCCATCGGCGCATTGTTGGGATTGGCTGCATTGGTGACACACCAGGAAGTGTTGCTGGTGATTGTCGGGGGAGTGTTCGTGGTAGAGACCATCAGCGTGATCCTCCAGGTGGCTTCGTTCCANTTGTTGGGGCGTCGGATAATTGCCTGCAGTCCGTTGCACAACCACCTTTTGTTCCGAGGTGAAAGCGAAACAAAAATCGTTGTCCGATTCTGGATTGGCTCGGTTGTTTTGGCCGTCGTGGCTGTGGCCAGCCTGAAGATTCGATAGGGCTTCGGTGTTTCGGGAAACCAGTCCAGGATGGTGAAGATGTCCTCAATTTTGTTCTCCGGCGGTTGTACGGGAGGACACCTGTTTCCGGGGATTGCGGTGGCGGAGGCATTGACCGGTGTAGTGGCCCGGATTGGATTTGTCGGCCAGGGAACCGAATTGGAACGGCGGGAGTCGGAAGGCCGGGGATTTGACTATTTCCAGGTACCATCCGTGTCGATGGTGGACTTGCGTCGTCGTCCGATTCGATCGACCGTTGCTGGATGGGCAGCGTATCGTGCAGCAAGAAGGATTGTCGCAGAGTTTTCTCCGTCTGCCGTTGTCGGTCTCGGAGGATTCTCGAGCGCGCCTGCGGTCNTGGCCGCCTNCNAAATGGGNGTGCCGGTGACACTTCTGGAACAGAACGTGNTTCCCGGTCGAGCCACTCGCTTTTTGAGCCGGCTGGCAAAACGGGTTTGCATTGCCTTCGCCGAGACAGAAGCGGGCTTGCCGTCGTCGGTAGAGTGCCGGTTGACCGGAAACCCGATCCGTCGGTTGNCCNCGGAAACNGANNNGGAAGAAACGGNTGACCGCCGGCGAGTNTTGCTTGTTTTGGGNGGAAGTCAGGGGNCTCAATCATTGAATCGGACGGTTCCGGAAGCCCTGGCGGCGATCAGGCCGCAATCGNCACGCTGGCGTGTGGTGCATCAATGTGGCGGCCAAGATCCGGGGGGAGTACGAGAGTCATATCGACTGGCCGGTTGGTCTGCAGTGGTCGAACAATTTCTCGATTTGCCACCGCGTTGGTTGCGGCAAAGNGACCTGGTTGTGGCCCGGGCTGGAGCGACGACGCTGGCTGAAATTGCAACCGCCGGCCGGGCGGTTGTTTTGGTTCCGTATCCACATGCTGCTGACGATCATCAGCGAGCCAATGCGGAATGGTTCGCCTGTCGTGGAGCGGCGAGGATGGTGCTTGAGACAAACGGCCGACAGAGATTTCTTGGAGGGCTGGTCGAAGAGATGGACGTCCTGCTAGGTTCGAGTCCGTCTCGATGGCGACTGGCCAATGCGATTCAGCGTCTGGCGCGTCCGGACGCGGCAGACGCGGTCCTGGACGTGCTGGGTGAGTCGCTTGACGGATTCGCCGAACTGAAACCCATGCATAGGCGGGCGGCGTGACAATGGGCCACTACGATGCGGAGGTGTAAAAGATGGAGTTGACGGCGGAGGACCAAGTACTGGTGACGGGAGCCACGGGGCTTGTTGGCAGCCATGTGGCCGAACGATCCATCGGGATGGGGGTACCCACTCGCGTGGTGGTCCGGAAACCAGAGGCGGCGTCCTGGCTTTCCGATTTGGGGGTTGAGGTCGTTGCCGGAGATATGACAGATGCCGAATCACTCGGTAAGGCGGTCGAGGGTGTGACGGTGGTGGTCCATTGCGCGGCCAANGTTGGCGATTGGGGGCCTGTTGACAGTTACCGCGACGTCAACGTCCGGGGGCTGGAAACGTTGATTGAAGCGTCCCGGAGCACCGGACTGCTGAAACGTTTTGTCCACATCAGTTCTCTAGGAGTCTACGAGGCACGGGATCATTACGGGACAGATGAAAGTGAGGCTCCAAGTCGAGTGGGTATTGATGGCTACACGCTGACAAAGGTCGAAAGTGAAGACCTGGCATTGGCTCATTGCGATCGGGAAACGTTTCCACTGGTGGTTCTTCGCCCAGGTTTTGTTTACGGGCGACGTGACCGGACCGTGCTGCCGCGTTTGATCGAACGACTGCGGTCCGGCGGGTTCAAATANCTGGGTTCCGGCGAGCAACTGCTCAACAACGTTTACGTCGACAACCTTGTCGATGCGGTGCTGCTGGCCATTGGTCGTGACGACGTCATTGGCGAGGTTTTCAATATCACGGACGGTCGGCTTGTCACCAAGCGAGAATTCATCGGCACGATCGCCCGAGGTGCCGGATTGGAGGAGCCAGCCAAATCGGTTCCGCTGGGAGTGGCCAAGGTCTTGGCAAAGTTGATGGAGGGGACGTGGAAGTTGCTGGGNAAAAAAGAAGCGCCGTTGTTGTCCGGTGCTCGCATCAAGTTCCTGGGNCTGAACCTGGATTTTGATATCGGCAAAGCGCGTCGCGAATTGGGTTACGAACCGCTGGTGGACTTTTCCGATGGGATGGCTCGGACAATGGAGTGGTGTCACGAGAGTGGGCTGGTCGAGGCTCGTTGAACCCGAACGGAACGCTGCCTCAACCGCTCGCTCAGGGGCGTTTGGGCCTGGGGACCCGTCCCTTCCCGCGTGAACGTCGCTGGCGAGAGGACCGTTTCGTTGCGGAACCATCGGCGGGAGACTGCTCACCGCTGCCGTTGCTGAGGGCTTGGATGCGATCACGGATTTCGGCGGCCTTTTCGAAATCCAACGCCTCGGCGGCCGCGAGCATTTCACCCTCCAGTTCTTTCAAGAGGGCCTGTGAAACAAACGCCTCCTCGTGTCCCGCGCCGGATGTTTTGCGGACCAGTTGGCGGGCCTGGACCTCTTCTTCGATCCCCCGTCGGATGGCNTTTTGGATCGACTCGGGTGTGATGTCGTTTTCACGGTTGTATGAAAGTTGCTTGGTTCTTCGTCGTGTCGTNTCGTCTATCGCAGTTTGCATGCTGTTTGTGACGACATCAGCGTANAGGATCACTTCGGCGTTGACGTGTCTCGCCGAACGGCCAATTGTCTGGATCAGGCTGGTNGCACTTCGAAGGAACCCCTCCTTGTCGGCGTCGAGGATCGCCACCAAGGAGACCTCCGGGAGATCGAGGCCTTCTCGCAGCAGGTTGACTCCGACAACGACGTCATGGGTCTTCTCGCGTAAGCCTCTCAGAACGGTGACACGTTCGATGGCATCCAATTCGGAATGAATCCATGCGGCCTGGATCCCCTCCTCTTGGAGGTACCGCGTGAGATCCTCGGAGAGACGCTTGGTGAGGGTGGTGACAAGGACACGTTCGTTGCGTTCGGTACGTTTTCGTATTTCCTGGACGAGATGAACGACCTGGCCCCGCGCAGGAACGATGTGCAGCGTTGGATCGACCAGGCCGGTTGGCCGGATGACCTGTTGCACAATTTCGCCGTCGGTGTTCTCGAGTTCCCAATCACCGGGAGTGGCAGATACGAAGACGGATTGCCCGCGGCGAGAATCGAACTCGTCAAACTGGAGTGGGCGATTGTCGAGTGCCATGGGCAGGCGAAAACCGTGATTGACCAGGGTGGTCTTTCGGGAATGATCGCCAGCGAACATTCCTCGCACCTGGGGAATGGTGACATGGGATTCGTCGACAAACAGGAGGAAGTCGTCGGGGAAAAAATCGAGGAGTGTGTGTGGTGGNGTACCNGCGGCCCGGCCCTCGAGAGCGCGGCTGTAGTTTTCGATTCCGGGGCAAAATCCTGTTTCCGCGATGAGTTCGAGATCNTATCGGGCTCGAGCCGAGAGCCGCTGTGCCTCGAGCAGTTTTCCCTGCGACTTGAGTTCCTCNAGACGAGAATCGAGCTCGGACTGGATCTCCTGGATGGCCGCCTCGATTCGTTCGGGGGGAAGCACAAAGTGCTTGGCCGGGTAGATGTACATGTCGTCTTCGCGATGAAGTTCATCCCCGGTTAGCGGATCGATCCAGGACAACCTTTCAATCTCNTCGCCCCAGAGTTCGATGCGGTACGCGAATTCTTCATAAGCCGGCCAGCATTCCACNACGTCACCTCGGACGCGGAATTTGCCACGTGTCAGTTCGATGTCGTTGCGTTCGTACTGGATGTCTACCAATTTCAGGAGCATCTGGTCTCGATCGATGGTGCCACCAACGGAAAGATGGACCATCATTTCGAGATAGTCCTTGGGCGACCCAAGACCATAAATGCANCTGACGCTNGAGACGACCACGACGTCGCGGCGGCTGACAAGTGCGCTGGTGGCCTGGAGTCTCAGGCGGTCAATTTCATCATTTATCGAGGCGTCCTTTTCGATGTAGATGTCGCGTTGGGGAATGTAGGCTTCGGGTTGGTAATAGTCGTAATAGCTCACGAAATACGAGACAGCGTTGTTGGGAAAGAACTCTCGGAATTCGCTGTAAAGTTGTGCGGCCAGTGTCTTGTTGTGTGACAGGATCAGGGCGGGCCGATTGAGTCTCGCGATGACGTTGGCCATCGTGAAGGTCTTGCCCGAACCTGTGACACCCATCAGAACCTGGTCTCGACGCCCGTCGGTGATTCCGTCGACCAGTGAATCNATGGCCCGCGGCTGGTCGCCGGCGGGGCTGAAATCACTGACGAGTTGGAAGTCGGGCATTGAAGCGTTGGCGGTCGGAGTGTGGGCCGCTCAGTCGTCNGCAGGGGCGGCCGAGTCGGTGGCGGCGTCGTTGTTGTCACTCGGAAGCGGTTCGATCGAATCGGGTGATGAATTGGCGGCGGGTTCCAGGGGAGGAAGAATCCAGATTTCGCCGTACTCGGCTTCTTGTTGGGCGCGGAAGCCGTGGTGTCTCAACAGTTCAAGGATGGCCAGAAACATGCCAATGACCTTGCTCCGTAGCGTTTCATCTCCGAAAAGGCTGGTGAAGGCCACCTGGTTTTCAGCGCGGACTCGTGCGCCGATCCGTTCGGTGTACACGGCGATCGGCGTGTCGTCATAGAGGATGCTGGATTGCTTGGTTTCGTCCTGTAGTTTGAGAATTCGCCCAAGTGCACTGACCAGGTCCCACAGTTCCACCTCTTTGATCCGATCGCGAGAGGCATCGCGACCGGTCCTGGGGCGATCGTCGGTGAGTCGTGGATAGCGTTCCTGCCACTCGGCGGNGCGATCCTCCAACTGCTGCGCCGCATCCTTGAACTTGCGGTACTCCAGCAATTGCTGGATCAGGTCACTGCGCGGATCCTCCTCGAATTCCGGTTCGGTGTCTTCTCTCTCCTGAGGCAACACCATCCGGCTCTTGATTTCCGTCAGGGTGCTGGCCATGACGATGAAATCCCCGACGATGTCGAGGTCAATGGCCGTCAAAACNTCCAGGTAGTCCTGGAACTGGCCGACGATCACGGCGACCTGGAGGTCCAAGATCTCCAGTTCGTTCCGTCGAACAAGATAGAGCAACAGGTCGAGTGGACCAGAAAAAAGGTCCAGTTCGACTCGGTAGGCAAGAGACGACATTCTGGCGGGACTGTACCCTCGCTCGCTGCCGTGATCAACCGGTCATTCGACGGTCCGTTACGCAGGTGGTATCCTTTCGGCTTCGTTTGGCCGCGATACGGGTGTGTGATCGGGGTCCGTTGTTGTTCATTGACGAGGGCGAGGAAAAAATGCCGACGTTTCGTGCGGAACAGTTGGGCGAGGTGGCCAGGAGGGTTCTTGCGGGGGCCGGCGCGAGTGCCGAGGAGGCGGATGTCGTCGCCCGCGAATTGCAGGGGGCCAACCTGGTTGGACATGANAGCCATGGCGTGATGCGGCTGATGCAATATGTTGATTACATCGAAAAAGGTGTGATTCGGCCGGGCGAGTCATACGAGATTCTCAAGGAGGGGCCAGCCTACCTGCTGATCGATGGTCACTTCAATTTTGGACAAGTGACCGCGTCTCAGGCGTTGCAGTTGGGCATGGAAAAGGCGCGGCAGGCTGGCACTGCGACGATCTTCATGCGGAATTGCAATCACGTGGGACGTTTGGGGTCGTACACACAACAAGCGGCCTACCAGAAATTCGCGGCCATGATGTTGGTGAATGGTCCTGCGAGCGGAGGAGTGGCCCCTTACGGAGCCATGGAGGGCCGAATGGGGACCAACCCAATCACGATTGCTGCTCCGTGGGGGGACGACGCGATGGTGTTGGACATGACNTCCAGCGCGACGGCTGAAGGAAAGGTNCGGGTCGCNTTCCAGAAGGGGGTGCCGGTGCCTGAAGGACAGTTGATCGATGCGGACGGCCAGCCGACAACCGATCCATCGACTTATTATGCTGATCCTGGAGGGGCGATCCTTCCACTGGGAGGCAACCTGGGCTTCAAGGGATACGGCCTGAGTGTGATGATCGATGTTTTCGGAGGCATGCTCTCGGGGTTCGGGATTTGTCGAAGTGACCTGCCACCGGGAACCAATGGAGTGTGGATGTATCTGGTTGACGTGTCCGCCTTCACGGAACTCGAGGCCTACCAGGCGCTTGTTTCGCAATACGTCGCCCACATCAAGTCGGCGAAAAAGCTTCCCGGCGTCGATGAGATCTTGATGCCGGGCGAGATTGAATTGCGGAGACAAAATCAACNGTCAGCCGACGGTGTTGATGTACCGGAGGAAACGTGGCGGCAGATCAGCGAATTGGCCGAGAGGTTGAGCGTGTCGCTGGACAACCTTTGAGGGGCACCGGGGCTGGCAGGTCGAGGACTGATGTGCTAGTTGAGGTGTTTGGGAACGGGACGTGGTCCAGAGTGGCTGGTCTCTTGAAGTGAATTCGACGAGAAAGCAGACAACATGTTTGTGATGGCAGAAACTGGCGCGGTGGAGAGCATCGTTGAGGCGCTGGGGCAGATCATTTTCAGCCTGCAGCAAATCATTTCTTCAATAGCGTCTGTCGTTNTGACCGCGCCGGTTTTTCCAGTGCTGTGCTGGACGGNTTTCTGGCTGTTGGCCGTGGATTGGGTCCNGTTGCGNCAGATCCTCCTGAAGGGTGGTTGGCTGGGGGTCATGCTGATCGGTTTCGTGATGGTGGTTGTGTGGCAACAGATTTCGCCAGGTTCGCAAGCGGTGCTCGGTCTGGAATTGGACGGTTACATCGAAAAATTGGTTTACGTGACTGCACTGCTGAGCCTGATGTTNGTCTGTGGCGCGGTGCAATTGACGGGGTGCTGCTCACGTTGGTGCGCGGCGGGGGTGGCCGAATCGGAATCGACCGACGCTCATTGACGTGGCACGACAATCCGCGATTTTAACGCAACGACTTGAGGTCGCGGAGGTTGTCCAGGAGAGTTCCTGAGAGCGGGCCGTTGGCAGAAAGTTCAAAGCGTCTTGAAGATTCACCGGTGATGGTGATCTCGAGATCAATACGGTCTTCCGGCAACGAACTGGCAACCCGTTCGCCCCACTCGATAAGCACTATCGCAGGAGTGGTCAGCCATTCCTCGGGACCGAGGTCCAGGAACTCGGTCTCTGAAGTCAGCCGATAGGCGTCGGCGTGGTAGACATCGACCCGTGCGGCGTAGTGCTGCAACAAGACAAATGTCGGACTGCTCACGTCCTGTGGCGAACCATCCAATCCCTCGACGATGGCACGGACGAGACGGGTTTTGCCGGCTCCCAGGGGGCCGTTGAGAGCGACGGTCAAGCCGACAGGAGTCGCCTGNCCCATCGCGAGACCGAAACGGTGGGTCTGCTGTTCGCTGTCGGCGTCGTAGGTCAGCGGTGTCACGTGTGGCCCGTTCGGTTTCGTCGGTTGGTGCACCACAGGATGGAGGGCNTGCCGATGGAATGCAACGAGGCGTTGGCCAGATGTCACGTCGTTGCTGCCGGGAGGACAATCTGACAGACTCGAATTGAAAGGAGTCGGGCCGACGTGCAATTTGTCAAACGGATCTGGAAGACCCTCGAAGGCGATCGACGGTTGATGGTGTTCTCGGTCGGCTTCGGCCTGGCCTTCACCGCATTAGGCATCATCCCGCCACTCCTGATTCGGCAGATGCTGTTGTGGTTTCGCGAACCAAGTACCGCCGGAAGTTTTTGGGTGCTGGGCGCGGCCGTCGCGGCAGTTTATCTCTTGCGCGGAGCGGTCCGGTATTTGTATGGACTGAGTTCTCATATCGCTGCGTACCGCGTGTTGCACAGGCTGTCACTGTCGGTTTACAGGCACCTACAGAAGATGTCGCCGGGGTATTTGAGTCGAAGGCATTCCGGTAACCTGGTTGCACGAACCATGGGGGACGTGGCAGCGATCGAGGACTACATTGCCCACGGCATCCCTGAATCGATGCTGGCCATCGTGATTCCAGTGGCGATGAGTGTTGTGCTGTTTTGCATCAACTGGCAACTGGCTCTTGTTGCGCTCGCGCCGTTGCCGGTGATCGCTGTGTTGGTTTACGTGATTGCCAGGCGGTCCCGCAACATGTGGCGTGGGGTCCGAAGTCGGTTTGCTGAAATCAGCGGGCGTATCCAGGATCACCTGGGAGGCCTAACGATCATCCAGTCATTTGGAGCCGAAGCGGCGATGGCGGCACGGGTCGAATCCGAAAGCTTGGAATACCGTGATCGGATCATCCACGCCAACCGGTGGTCGCTCGTTCCCGCGGGAGTGATCGAGGCGGCCAGCGGAGCAGGGTTGGTCTTGATCGTGTGGGCGGGGGGCTGGATTACGACCGATCCGGCAGCTGTCACTGGCCTGCGAGTTGACGTCGCTGACCTGGTGGTGTTTCTCCTCTACCTTGGCCAGATCATTCTGCCGTTTTTGCGGCTGGCCAACCTGACTGACAATCTCCAGAAAGCTTCGGCAAGTGCTGAACGGGTGTTTGAACTGTTGGATACCGCGCCGGCGATCGTCGATGCCCCGGATGCGGTGATTCCCGAGAATCCGACTTGGTCGATCTCGTTTCAGGATGTCACCTTCCAATACGCCAACGGCATGCCGGTGTTGCAAGACGTGTCATTCGAGGTTGCTCCTGGAGAAACCGTGGCGATCGTTGGAGCGACCGGAGTCGGCAAAACGACAGCGTGCCACCTGTTGGTCCGGTTTTACGAGCCTCAATCAGGCGTCGTCAAACTGGGTGACGCGGACGTGTCGCAGATCCCGTTGGCGTGGCTGAGGGAACAAGTGGCCGTCGTGTCCCAGGACGTGTTTCTTCTGGCCGGTACGATCCGCGAAAACCTGTTGCTGGGGCGTTTGGATGTGCCTGAGGACGTCGTGGACAACGCGGTGAGGGTCTCCGGCGTGGAAGAATTTGTTTCGTTGATGCAGGATGGGTTGGAGACTGTCGTCGGGGAACGGGGGATACGATTGTCAGGCGGCCAGAAGCAACGGATTGCGTTGGCAAGAGCGTTGATCAAGGATGCCCCGGTGCTGGTGCTCGATGAAGCGACCAGTGCTGTGGATGAGGCGACAGAGTCGCGGATCAAGGTGGCACTTGAAGAGGCCACCCGGGGCCGAACGGTCCTGGTGGTCGCTCATCGTCTCTCCACCATCGCGTCGGCTGATCGCATCGTGGTCTTCGAGTCGGGACAAGTTGTTGAAACCGGGACGTATGCCGATCTCGCTGTTGCAGACGGGCCGTTCGCACGGCTGTGCAGAATTCGAGAAGACGTGGTCTGGTAGGAGAGAAGTCGATGAGAATTGTGAGTGGTGGAATTCAACACGAGACCAATACGTTTGCCACGGTGCCAACGACGCTGGCTGATTTTCAGAGAGACAGTGATTGCGGCGACGAATTGATCGGTGGGCAACGATTGAGAGAACTCTACACGGGGACAGGTACCGTACACGGTGGTTACCTGGACGAATCTCTCGCCCGCGGGATTGATCTCGAGCCGGTGTTGAGCGTTCGGGCACAGCCGGCCGGGCCGGTCCAACAGGTAGCGTTTGATCACATGCTGGACCTGTTGTTGAGTCGGATTGAGGCTGCCGGTCCGTGTGACGGCGTGGTGCTGGATCTGCACGGAGCGATGGTGGCTGACGACCACGAGGATGCGGAAGGGACTATCATCGCCGCAGTGCGACAACTGGTGGGGACCGCTATGCCGGTTGTTGTGACGTTGGATCTGCATGCCAACATCACCGAGCAAATGGCGTCGGAATCCGATTGTCTGATCGGGTATGACACATACCCGCACGTCGACATGAACGCACGTGGCCGCGAGGCGATTGGAGTACTCGAGGCGGTCATCAAGGGGGACGTTCGGCCGACCCAGGCGTTCCGGCAGTTGCCATTGATGACGATGCCCCCAATGCAGTGCACTTTGCGAGAACCGATGCAAAGCCTGATTGGGCAATTGCACGACCTGGAGTCAGAGCCCGGCATTGTAACTGCGACGATTGCCATGGGGTTCCCGTTTGCAGATATCCGCGACGCGGGCGTGACCGCATTGGTCACATCAAACGGGGATCAAGAACTTGCCGAAAAACGGGTTGAGGAACTTGCCGCGAGGTTGTGGGCCTTGAGAGATGAATTGCAGCCACGGTTGACCACGGTGGAGGATGCGATGCAGTTTTCCCGTGAACAGGCATCCGGGTTGGTGATCCTCGCTGATGGCTCGGATAATCCCGGAGGTGGTGCTCCCTGCGACGGTACGATTGCACTGAAAGCCATGATCGCGGCCGATTTTCAAGGTGGTGTGGTTGGCGTTTTGTACGATCCAGACACAGCCAAACGGGCCCACGAACTGGGATTGGGTGCCGAGGCCGAATTTCAAATCGGCGGCAAGACCGATTCGTTTCATGGTGAAACAATTGCGGCCCAGGCGAAGGTCAAGCGGTTGGGGGACGGACAATTCACCTTCCGTGGCCCGATGCGGCGCGGATGTCCAGGTGATCTGGGCGCGATGGCTGTGCTGGAAATTGGCGGTGTCGAGGTGGTGGTGGCCAGTCGACGCATGCAGTTGCTCGATGCGGAAATGGTACGGGTTGTTGGGGTTGAACCCCGGGACAAACGGCTGTTGGTTGTGAAGAGTGCCGTTCATTTTCGGGCGGACGTTGGACCGTTGGCCGACACAATCTTCGATGCGGATACTCCAGGGATCCACCGTCCAGATTTCTCGTGTTTTGATTACCAACAGGTCCGTCGCCCAATTTATCCGTTGGACGCGGAACTGGGGGAACAAGAACTGTTTGGGCGGATTGGCTGAATGCGGCTCTATCTGCCCCTGGTTTGTTTGGCACTGCTGCACACGATCGTCGATACCAGTGCGTTGTTGGTCTCGCCGCTCTGGGATCGCATCACCGTGGAGTGTCGACTGGCCGGATTGAGCCTGGTCGGGGTGATGCTGGCCCACTCGATGCCCACGTCGCTGGCCCAGGGCGTGTTTGGTTTCTTGCGAGAACGGAAGCGCCTGCGGTGGTTGATGTTTGCGGGGCCGGTTCTGGCTGTCGTGTGCCTGACGGCAGTGGGAGGCGTTGCGGCTGAGGGGCGTGTGGCTTGGTTGAGTGCTTTGTTCATCGTGGGCGGTGTGTCGGTTGGAGCATTTCATCCGGAAGCGGCAGTCCGGGCCGGGACACTCTTGCCCGGAAACCGGACTCGAGGTTTGTCTATTTTTATGCTCGGTGGCTCGCTGGGGCTGTCACTGGGGCCGTTACTGAGTGGTTACGTTGTTCAACGTTGGGATCTTGAGGGGTTGTTGTACCTCATGCCTGGCTTGCTGATCGCGATTCCGGTTTTGTACTGGGGTACCACCCGGGGGGAGCCTGTGGGGAACCCGGGCAAGGAGCCGGGGGAGGCTGGCAAGGCCCGCGGACTGAGAGAGATGTTTGATGGGCGGATCGGTTTGGCGCTGGCTCTCCTGTTGGTGTGCTCGTGTCGATTGGTGCCCAACATGGGAATGAGCAAGGTCATGTCCTTCACTCTTGCTGATCGCGGGTTCGACGAGAGAACCGTGGGGTTGGTGCAATCGTTGTTTCTTGTCTCAGCAAGCGGAGGCATGACGCTGATGGCGTTGTTGTTTCCGGCCGGCTGGGAGCGTCGTTTCATGGTGGCGTGTCCATTGCTGGGTTTGCCGTTGTTGGCGTTGTGGGGCTGGAACGGTTGCCCGACGTGGTTGTTGATTGGGGTTCTTGTTCCCACCGGCCTGGTGCTGTGGGGGACAACGCCGACGATGGTGTCCTACGCACAACAATTGTTCCCACGTGGAGCGGGAGTGGCGTCGGCGATGACCATGGGGTTGGCCTGGGGTGTTGGAGGATTGATTGAAGCGCCCTTCACGACTTATTTTCAGGATCTGTCCAAACCGCAACTGGCAGTCTGGGCCTTTCTTCCGTTTTTGATTGTCGCCTCGATTGGAGCCATGTTCCTTCCGAAGGCTGGTGGTGAAGCGGAATAGAAAAAAAACAAAATGGGTTCTTGACAATCCGATCCTGCGTTGTAGCATCGCCCTCAACGTCGTTCGCAAGGATGCGTCCGACTTCGACGACAGGAAGTCGTCGCCGATCTAGGAGCAATGGAATGCCAGCTATCGCCAGGCGGCGTGCGCCGTCGAAATATCGGAAGTCACATGCTGTGACCCGGTGGGCGGATTGTCGGCATCTCCCTCAGTGGCCGGTGTGCGGTCATCCTTTTGACGCGCATGACGGTAAAAACCTCTCGCGGTCCAGGACGGATCACGAGTTGAAGAAGGCCAGCCGGCTCAACAAGCCGGTCGTGGCGAGTGAATGTCAGTGCACAAGGAAGTGCACGGAACCAGGAAGGAACCTGATTGATGAGTGGAAAACCGTGGGTTGGAATCAACGGTGATTTTCGAGCGGCCAAACAAGATGCAGGAGCACTGAGTTGGTTCAATACCGGTTACTACGACAGTGTTGCAGCCTGTGGTGGTATCCCCGTGTTGATTCCCCCAATGGCCGAGGATGACGATCTCAAGCAGTTGTTGAAGAAACTCGACGGCCTGGTCCTGGCTGGTTGCACCTATGACCTGGATCCTGGACGCCTTGGTCTGCAGGCTCATCCCACCTCGAGGCCGATGCCGCAACGACGGGAAGATTTCGATCGTCGTTTGTGTCAGCTGGCGGTCGACATGCGGATCCCGATGCTCGCCATCGGTGCTGGGATGCAGACACTGAACGTCGTGTGTGGTGGAAGTCTTTTCGCCCATGTTCCCGAAGATGTCCCGAAATCGATCCTTCACAGGGACTCTGTGGAAACGACATTGCGGCACGTCCTGGAGATTGAACCCGGGTCACGAGTCGATTCGATTTATGGTCCGGGCGAAATTCGGGTCAACAGCCAGCATCACATGTCGATCGACGAACCCGCCGACGGGTTTGTTGTGTCGGCTCGCACTCCGGACGGAGTGATCGAAGCAATCGAGGCAGATGACGAACGATGGTTCTGCATGGGCGTTCAATGGCATCCGGAAAATACGACCGCGAGTGCCCTGGACATGCAGATCTTCGAATCGTTGCTGGATGCGGCGGCCGGATCACCTGCAGTGGTTCCGTTCAAACGGAAAGCGGCCTGAGACCTGGTGACAACATGGGATAGGCGGTCCGACCGGGTGCTGTCGGGCCGCCCCGGGGGACGTGGAGCGAGATCTGGGACCTGCCCACGCGGGGCACGACCCGTTATGCTCGCTCAATCCCCGTGGTGGGACTGTGTCACATCGGCGCTGGGCAGGTCAGGCAATGTCGTTGATCGTTCAAAAGTTTGGTGGAACGAGTGTGGCCGATGCGGGGCGTCTCCGCGGCGCGGCCCGGCGTGCGGTGGCGGCTCACCGGGCGGGGCACCAGGTGGTTGTCGTTGTCAGCGCACGGGGGAAAAAGACTGACGAGTTGGTGAGCTTGGCCGAGGAGATTACCGACAGTCCGTCGGCTCGCGAGATGGACATGTTGCTCTCGACTGGTGAACAAGAGTCGGTCGCGTTGATGGCGATGGCGGTGGCTGCCGAGGGGGCCGAAGCCATCAGCATGACCGGTGCCCAGATCGGAATTCACACCGATTCGTCGCACACCCAGGCACGGATCATCGATATTTCGACCCGGCGGATGCGTGAGACATTGCAAGCCGGACGGATTGTCATAGCCGCCGGTTTCCAGGGAATTGACGACGATCGGAACATCACGACACTGGGCCGCGGAGGAAGTGACACGACGGCGACTGCGTTGGCAGCAGTTTTGCAGGCTGATGAATGTCAAATCTTTACGGATGTTGACGGTGTGTTGTCGACCGACCCGAGGATTGTCGAATCGGCTCGATTGTTGCGGCGAATTTCTTACGACGAGATGCTGGAACTGGCCAGCCTGGGTGCTGGGGTCATGCACTCGCGGTCCATTGAATTTGCAAAAAAATACCGGGTTCCAGTGCGGGTGCGTCCGGCGGCGAGCGAAAGCGACGGCACCCTGATAACAGTCGTTCCCGAGGACAGTGACTCGGGGGCCCGGCTGATCACCGGTGTGGCACTGGTCCGGGATGAAGTTCGAATTGGACTTGTTGGTGTTCCCGATCGTCCTGGCGTCATGGGTGAGGTGTTTCGTCGATTGGCCGAGGAGTCTCTTCCGGTTGACATGATTGTCCAAAACGTCGGACAACATGGCCTCGCGGAAGTGTCCTTCACCGTTCCAGAGCAGAACCGTGACGAAGCATTGGTTGCGGCGGCAGCGGCCGTGGCCGACCTGGGCGATGGAGAGGTCGACCACGGTCAAAATCTCAGCAAGGTCTCCGCAGTTGGTCGCGGAATGCGATCTCACACGGGTGTTGCAGCACACATGTTCCAGACGCTTGGCGATGTGGGTGTGAATCTGAATATGATCAGCACAAGCGAAATCAAGATTTCGGTCCTGGTGGATCGTGAACGTTGCGAGGACGCTGTGGCGGCGGTTCACAACGGTTTCGACCTGCACGAGGAAGAAACTGAAGGGTTGGGCGTGGGCGTGGAATTGCCGGTGGCCGATCGTCGTGCCGAGTTGTCCGAGCGCGAAGAATTGGAACAAGACGTCGTCGATCGACTTGCGAGTATGGAGGACATCGTCGTCAGTGAGGTGCAACTGGACGATGAACAGTCACGGATAACAGTGCGGGGGATTCCCAATACAGCCGGTGTGGCCGCTGCGTTGTTCTCGGCGGTTGCTGAAGGTGGCATCATGGTTGACATGATCGTCCAAAACGATTCTCGCGGCGGGGGGGGAGGGGGAGGGCACGCCAGCCTGTCGTTCACCGTTCCACGTCGTGATCTCGACGCGGCCTTGCTGTTGGTCCGAGCGGTTGCCGATGGTTGGGGCGGGGTGGAGATCAGCTTTGACCGGGATGTCGCTTTGCTCTCGGTCGTGGGAATCGGATTGAGGAGTCATACCGGGGTGGGCGAAAGGATGTTCGGGGCATTGGCCGTCGCTGGAATCAATATCCAGATGATCAACACCAGCGAGATCCGTATCAGTGTTGCCGTGGGACTCGAAGACGGTGCTTCCGGCCACAAATGCCTGGCGGAGGCCTTTGGCGTCTAACCGTCCCACCACCATTTGGTGGAGTCTTTTGGGCGACGATGAATCCGCAACCGCGGGTTGATTGTCGCGGCGTTACCGCTTGCGACTGGTGGTGGCTGGAGTTTGACTCCTCCACTGATGCTCATGATCCAGTTTCGACCGCGGGCCTTGCGTATAACCGCCAGCGAAGAGACATGTCTCGGAACACGTGTCGTTTTCGGCAAATACAATTGCGGATCGACGAGTACGCGGCTGTGCCAACGAGTTTGCGACTCGGCGATGGGTGCGTTGACCACAATCTCGGCCGCAACAGCCAGGCGAGCGAGATTCTCCAACTCACCGAAAACCGGGATGTGTTTGGCCAGCAATGGGAAATGGTCGGTGAGGTGTGCCGCCATCCGCGCGGCCACCGGCGAGGCTTTTGACTTGTCGGAGTCTTTTGATGTTGTGGCAGCAGTACGGACAGCCAGGCCGGGGCCGTTGAAATGCCAGATCCGATGATCTGCAGACCGGGTCAGCGTGTTGTGGGTTGCCACGAACCAAAAGCGATGCTGACGGCGAACGGCATTCTTCCCAGATTTGGACAAAAGGTCCATGTAGCTGACCCATCCTTTGATCGGAGGGCGGTCGAAACCCATGGCCAACCGTTTGAGGAAGTAGTCGGCAATCACCAACTTGGAAGCAAAACGACTGTTGTCAGGAACCCCGAAGATTCTCACATCCTGAAGCCCCATGGCCTGTTGCATACCTTTCACCAGGGACGGAAAACGCTGGGAGTCGAGCGGCCCCTTCAACTTGCGGAGGTAACGGGCGTAACGCTTTAGTCCCGCGTCGGTCGGATCGATTGAGCAACCAATGAACGACGACGGCTGGTTTGAGGCGATGGAAAACCGGAGAGCGACGGCCAGATCATCGAGTTCAAGAAGTGGTCGTTGCGTCTGTGGATCAACAAGGCCACCACCGGGCGATCGCGTCCAGCCGGCAGCAGGTCCGATCAGGATCGCGTCGTTTTCACTCGGAAGGAGCACGACCTCTTCGATGCGTTGCAGTCCGGCCAGGTAGCGAATCTCTACTGGAAGTGGACGTTGGAGGCGTTGGTGCTCAAGGATAGTGGCTTCGAGGCGTTTGAGAGACAGGTGGCGGGAGTCGTTTCGATGGGCGACCTCGGGAGGGGCGGGTGAAAAATCGGTTTTCGATGGAACGGCGGGCGTGAGTTGGAGAATGCCTTTTGGGTCAATGCTGACACCGCCAACCTGGCCGTCACAGGGAGAGGACGTGGCCAGGCAGAAAAAGAGGGTGGTGATCAGCGTGAGAAAACGAAACATGGATATCCGGCCGATTGTTGCTGTTCAAGAACGAGAGGATTCGCCGTTGAGCAAATCGGATAACAAGGTCGGCAACTCGGCCGACAGGCGACCACGGGAGACGACGAGATCACAACCGGCCTGCCGGGCCGTTTCCAACCGTTGGTGGTGGACGTGGGGACCGAAGGCAAGCGTGCGAGGCGGCTCCGTTTCGGGGAGGCTCGTTATGACCGTGGCCAACTCCAGTCCGGTTGTTTCCAGGTCAACGACCAGGAGGCGAGGTGAATCGGAGTGGACCACTGAGATCGCTGCAGTCGTGGATCCCACGTGGCGTATTGTCCAGCCGGCCGCCTCGGCCTGGGCGGTGACGCGAGGGACAAACATCAAGTCGTCGGACAAGAAGACGACGTCAACCGGCATGGGAGACCTCGGGGATTGTCAAAGAAGGTGAGTGCCCGCGGGTGATCGGTGAAAATGGACGTGTTGCCATCCGGACTCCTGCTCGTGCCAGACCCGTGTTTCCTCCATCGTGGTGGTGGACGTGTGTCCCTCGGGAGTGGTGACCTGGACGAGCCGGACGTAACTGACAATCGCTACAGGAGCCATTCGCCTGACATGCGGTGAACTGATCGTGGATTGGCGAGTGGCCCCGTCCGGGCCCCCGGCAAGATAAAACTCGTGAAACCCCATTCCTTCCACGAGGTGTCCGGCGGCCTCGGGCTCAAAAGCTGTCAGGCTGTCGTCGCAGAGTTCCTGATAACGCGGCCAATCTCGATTGTCGATCGAATCCAGCAAGTCCCGGGTCATGTCGAGAAGTTGAGCGTCCGAGACAGAATGGGACTCGAGTGGGGCAGACATGAGTGGTCTCTGCAAGATGCGGTGGTCAGATGGTGGCCAGCATCCCCTGGATCTTCGGGATCAGAGTGATGGCGGTGCGGATGGACATGGCTATCAACAAGAGGAAACCAACTCCTCCGAGACATTTCAGGACAGGGCCGTTTGCGTGTTCACCCATGACGGCTCGACTGCTTGTCAGCCACAGGAGGGATCCGGCTACCAACGGTGAGGCAAGAACCGTGACGGCTTGAGCGGCAACGATCAGGGTTACCGGTCTCTCTCCCTTGAGCGCGATGATGACATACAAGCCCACGGCCATGCCGACCAGTAGGACCAGGATGGTGAAGCGTCTCGGCCATATGTCGTCCGGTGAATCACCCATCCCCAATCCGTCGGCGAGCATGAATCCGCCGATCATCGAGTTGACCAGGAACGAAGAATAAGCAGCGGCGAAGAGGCCCATGAAAAACAGCGTTGGGCCCAGGCCCTTGAACAGCGGTTCGAGGGCGCGGCCAATCTCTAGAGGGCTGCTGAATCCGCGTTTGCCGATGGTGGCAGGGATCCCATTGGCCTTTTTGATTTCCTCGTTGGCTTCCAGAACTGCTGAAAGTGGAATCACAGTCCAGGCCGGTTCCTTGGTCTTTGGGTCGATTTCCGTTGCCAGGGATTGGGCCAACTGCGAATAGTCGTCGGAATCGGCGGGCAGGTTGATAGCGATGGTGCTATTGGCCTCGAATTGGGAATCGCCCTTCTCGGTGATGATCTGTTGAAGCCGGTAGGTGGGGTGAAATTGAGTCGCGGGAGTGAACATCAACATCAGGGTGATGAGTGCCATCAAAATGGCACCGACCCGGACATCGATCATTCCCGATTTCAAATCCGAGGTTGTCCAGCCCTTTTGTCGAACGAGATAGGATTGGTAAAAAGCGGCTGTTGTGACGAAGGTCGTACCAATCAATCCCAGTACAGCGAGATTGATGTCGCCGGGAGAGGGAACAAAACCGGACGCCATCTCTCCAAGCCTCGGTCCGGATACGAAGAGATTGAGTGCAAAAGAGACAAGCATGATTCCGACAAACGTCATCATCAGTTTTTCGAGGACCTTGTACATGTCCTTGAAGATCACCAGGAACCCGATCGCGAGTGCGTTGAAAAACACGATCAAATAATCGGATTGGACATAGCTGGACAAGGCCGCGTGGACGCCGAGATTGTTTCCGAATTGAAAGGCGGCCGAAATAAAGAAAACGCTGACACCGATGGAGACGGCCAGCCAACGGCCAACTCGCTCCGTGATGACAGAGGACGCCGAACGGCCGGCCGCAACGCCGAGACGTGCGCCCATGGTCATGAACGTGAGCATGAATACGACACTCAAGACCACCACCCACGCCATGGAGTAGCCCTGTTGCGCCCCGACGTTGGAACTGGTCAAGATGCTGCCCGGGCCAATGACGACACAGGCTGTGATCAAACCGGGACCCACTCGGTGGTACCACTTCACAGGTCCGCTCGGTGATCCATCTGCCTCGGGTGGGGTGGTGGGGGTGCTCATTGGCGGTGTCCGTTCGGTTGGGAGTTCCCGTGGTCAGCCGGTCTCCGACACTCAGTCACCAAATTGGCCGAGGAAATCGTTGAGACCGTCGTCATGGTTATTGGGTTCTTCGGACTGTTGTTCCAGGAAATCGAAAGAGACGCTGTCGGATCCTGAATCGTGTTCGTCATCTGAGCCCTCAGGAAAGACTGCATCGGCGTCCTCGCCATCGAAGATCGATTCACTGGCATCGGACGTTTCGGAAGGAGTAGAGGGCGGCTCTTCGAGCGTGGTGCCGAAGGTGTCGTCCGCTTGGGGGGTTGCGATCGACCCGTCGTCGTCGGCAGACAGTTCGTTCGCCGGTTCCGGAGGGGGATCCTCTCCGGTCTCCTCCATGAGGTCGTCGTCGGTGATTTCTTCTTCGTCACTTTCGCGAGATCTTCGGCGGAACAATCCAAAAAGAGATCGTGATTTGAGCGGTTTCTGTTCGTGGTTTTGGCCAGGTTCCGGTTCGATATCCGGTTCGATATCCGGTTCGGTATCCGGTTCAGTATCCGGTTCAGTATCCGGTTCAGTATCCGGTTCAGTATCCGGTTCAGTATCCGGTTCAATATCCGGTTCAATATCCGGTTCAATATCCGGCTCAATACTGAGTTCCAGTTCTATGACTGGTTCGTCCGGAGTTTCGGGCGTCGGTAAATCAGGCTCGGCGTTCGCTGTGGACCCGCTCTCGGCGGGTGGGTTTTTCGGTTCCGGATCAATCTGTTGATCTTCGAGTTGACCTGCGCCGTGAGTGGGCGGATCGACCAATTGAAACTCGGCGGTGTCCTGAAGTGGCGAATGGGCGGAATCTGAGCCGTTGGTGCTCAGTGATTCCTCACCCATGTGAAGGATGAATTGAACCGGTCCGACGGTGATGTGATCACCGTCGGTTAATAGGATTTTCTGACCAGTTGGAATGCTTTTTCCCCCGACCTGAGTTCCGTTTGAACTTCCAAGGTCCTGGAGGTAAACGTTGCCGTCTTTCAGTGAGAATTCACAATGCTGGCGACTAACGTCGGCCACCGGAATCCTCAATTGGCAGTCCCGGCCACGCCCGACAATTGTGGTTCGGCGCAGCGGCACCTGCTTGGCGCGGGTTTTTTCGTGGACGACTTCAAGCCGTGCGTCCATGTGAACTCGACGGGTGAGGATGTGGCGGTCGGTGCGGCTCAACTGCGGAACAGCATCAGGAACTGTCCATGATAGCCAGCAGCGGGTGCCATCCACAAACGGCTTTATGCAGCGGCTGAATCGTCCCGAGGATCTTCGGGGAACATCTGTTCTTCGCCGCGGACGATCGCGTCGGTCAAACGGTAGGAGCCGCCACCTCGCTGCTCAGGCAGTTCGAAAAGAATTTCGAACATCGTCGATTCAATGACACTCCGGAGCCCACGAGCACCGGTATCCTTTTTCATTGCGATGCGTGCGATTTCGGAAAGGGCTTCGGGTGTGAATTCCAATTCCGCCTTTTCCATAGCAAAGAATTTTTGGTATTGGCGAACCAGGGAGTTTTTGGGTTCGGTCATGATTCGAACCAACTCGTCCTGCCCAAGGGGAAGCAGGCTACTGAGGACGGGAAGGCGTCCCACGAGTTCTGGGATCAAGCCAAATTCCAACACATCGTCTACGGTGACTTCGGCGAGCAATTCTCGTCGTTGGCGTTCTTCCGTTTCGGGGTCATCAGAGTTTCCGAAACCGATCATTCGCCTCCCCTTGCGTTTGGCGATGATGTCATCCAATCCAACAAATGTTCCGCCGCAGATGAAAAGGATGTTTGTCGTATCGATTTGTATGTATTGCTGTTCCGGATGCTTTCGGCCGCCTTGCGGAGGGACGTTTGCCACTGTTCCTTCGAGCATTTTCAACAGTGCCTGCTGAACGCCTTCACCGGAAACGTCCCGGGTTATGGAGACGTTGCTCGTCGTCTTGCCAATCTTGTCGATTTCGTCAATGAAAAGGATGCCGCGCTGCGCAGCTTCGACGTCGAAGTCGGCGGCGTGGAGCAGTTTGAGCAAAAGGTTTTCGACGTCCTCGCCGACGTAACCAGCTTCTGTGAGCGTGGTTGCGTCGCCGATTGCAAAGGGCACCTGCAGGAAACGGGCCAATGTGCGGGCCAGGAGAGTCTTGCCGCAACCTGTTGGCCCGATCATCATGATGTTGGATTTTTCGAGTTCGACGTCGTCGTCGGACTCTTCGAAATGCATCAGGCGCTTGTAATGGTTGTGGACGGCGACAGCGAGGGTTTTTTTGGCGTGCTCCTGGCCAATGACGTAGTCTTCCAAGTGCGCGACGATCTCACGTGGTGTGGGGACGTCGGTGAATAGTTTTTTGGCGTCTCCACGACGGCGGTGTTCTTGGTCGAGGATCGACTGGCACAATTCGATACATTCGCCGCATACATAGACGTCGTCGGGTCCTTCCACCAGGGGACCAACTTCTCGATAGCTTTTGCGGCAAAAGGAGCAACTGGCATTCTTTTTACCGCCAGTTCCCCGATTGGTGGATGTGAAATCTCGACCCGAAGGCATGTCGTTCTCGTTGTCTGCGCCAATTTGGCGGGGTGGCAGGCCGTGTAAAACTAAAAAACCCAGACAATTGCTCAGGAAACACGATCGGTTGTTTGACCGTTTTTGCGGGTTGGCAGTATCTGGTTCTTGATGGATCGGAATTCTGAGTCGGTAAGCTCACCCTGTCGTCGCATTTCTTCGTACAGAAGCAGCATTTGTTCCGGATCGTCGTTATTCCCGGCTTCGTTTTTGCGAAAATGTTTTCGAATTTGGAAACCGACCACCAGTAACAAGGCCAAGATGCCGAGAAGGACGGCGATTGTTGGTATGAAACTGGAATTCCGAATCAACTGGGAGGGGGTCGCGTTGGCGAACATAAGAGCACCCGCGGGGTTGAAAGAGTTGGCGGTGTCCAATTATCCCTCCGAAATTGAGTTGGGCAAGATTTCAGGAAGGGGCGGGACGTTGTCACGTCGTTGCGGTGTTTCTCGGTGAAATCTAAGATCACCTCGATTGGCAGGTAAACCTCGGGGGCGGTTGGCTATGGAATTCCAGGAAAGATTGCAGCGAGCGGTCGAAAGAGGGCAACAGGCTCGCGATGCTCGCAGTCGCGAGGCAGCCGCCAAAGCTCTGTCCGAGGAGGAGTCCCGGTCGTTGCATTCTCAATACCGTTTGGAGCTCTCTGATCGGATTGGTGAATGTCTTGGCCAATTGGTCGATCAATTTCCTGGTTTTCAACTGGAATCGATTGTTGGGGAGGACGGTTGGGGGGCGGTTGTCAGCCGTGATGACATTGCGCTGGGCGACTCGGGCCAGGCGACAAATCTTTATAGTCGAATGCAGATGTTGATCCGTCCGTTCTCCGAGGGACGGATCGTCGAAATGGTGACAAAGGCGACGATTCGTAATCGGGAAGCGTTCAATCGGTCTCGGTACCAGATGTTGGGGCAGGTGGACCTGGAAAGTTTCTCGGAAAATATTGATCTGTGGGTACTTGAATACGCCGAATTGTATTCGGCGGCTGGATGAAGGTGAGCCATGAGTCGTGAGACGGATTTGCAGAGGGTTCTTGACGGTGGGGTGGTGGCCATCATCCGTGCGGCATCCGGTGAGCAACTGGTCGCGGTTGCCGAGGCACTGTACGCGGGTGGAATCGAAGTGATCGAGGTCACTTTCACGGTACCCGGTGTCCTGGACATCATTTCCGGGGTTCGCGATTCTCTCGGAGACAAGATCCTCCTGGGAGCTGGTACGGTTCTGGATCCCGAGAGTGCTCGAGCAGCGATGCTGGCCGGTGCGGAATTTGTCGTCTGTCCGACGGTGAATCTGGACGTGATTCGGATGTGCCGGCGTTACGATAAGCTGGTGATGCCGGGGGCGTTGACACCTACGGAAGTTGTCACAGCGTGGGAGGCCGGCGCGGACATCGTCAAGGTGTTTCCCGCCGACGTGGGAGGGCCGGGTTACCTGAAGGCCCTTCATGGCCCGTTGCCTCAGGTCAAACTGTTGCCGACCGGCGGTGTCGATCTTGATACGATCGGTGGTTTTTTCGACGCCGGCGCCTGTGCGGTTGGGCTGGGCAGTGCCCTGGTCGAGAAGCAGGCAGTTGCCGAAGGCGACATGGACCGGATTCGAAGCCAAGCCGAAGCGTATGTTGCGGCGGTGCAGGCGGCCCGCTCAGGCGACTAGGTGTCGTCGCTGGCGGTTTCGTCGTGTTCACCCTCGGTGGCTGCCTCGTCACTGCCTGGGGGATTGTCGCTGTCCGGTTCAGTGGTCGCGGCGGGGGGGGGGAATTTGGGGGCCGAGACATTCTCGAGGTCGTCGTTGGCCATCGGTCTCTCGGCGGTTGGTTCCGAGTCGTAGGACGTCGTTGCATGAACGTCCTCTTCGACGCCACGGATTCCCTTTTTGAATTCCGTCAATCCTTTGCCCATGTTTCGAGCAACCTCGGGGAGTCGTTTCCCGAAGAGCATCAGGGCAATAAACAGGACGATGAGTAATTCAGGTCCCCCGGGCATACCGAAGAAGGCAACGAAGGCGCTCATTGCAACGACCTTTTTGAATAGGCTTCAGAAAGCGTGTTGGAAAATGGATTCAGGGGGTGTCGGCGGGTGTGTCGCTTTCACCGGTGTCTGCATCAGTGGTGTCACTAACGCCCTTTTTGAACTCGGTCACACTTTGACCTACGGACCGCATCAACGCCGGCAGACGTTTTGCTCCGAAGAGCAAAATGATGATAAATACCACAAGCAGCATTTGAAGAGGCCCGGGGATCATTGGCAACTGCCTCGGGAAATGTTGAGTTGCAGGCGATTGATGGTTCTGGAGTCTGTTGGAAACAAGACGTTGGTCGAGTCACAGGGCCTTGTGCGATATCTGTCGCGGCGGTGGCAAACGGCCTTGTGAAAAAAGTGGCCCGTACCACCGGTGCCGAGTGTCGTGGCGAGCACGCAAGTTCGGGGCAGGAGGCCCTCGGACGCCCACTCGTGGGACCCGCCCGGTTTGGGCAGGTCAGTCGAGCGGAAACAGGGGTATTGTAACCCGTTTGGGGGGGGTGTCAACGGTTTGAAGTTGGTGGCAGTGTCTCTCGCTTGTGGGGCTTTTGAGGTTGAGCAAGGGATTGCCTTTCGAGTTTCTAACCGTATGCTGTGTCTTGGTCCAACGGGCGTTCGGGGCTGGGAACTGCGAACGCGGGCCAGTTGAAAAGGACCGTTGACGGTCATTGGGTCAGGTGTCCGGTTTATGCGCGATTTGCTCACCGGTTACGAGGTCAACGAGGCGACGTGGTTCTACCTGTCGTCGTTGTTGATTACCGCCGTTTTCTTTCGTTTCGGTCGCATTTGGTCGTTGCGAAATGTCGACGTGCTACTGCTTCTGAGCTTGGCACCAGGGTTGTTGCTGGTCGATCCCGAACAATTGGGGGTCGTGCTGGTGGAACAACCGGACCGGTACCACTTTTTGCAGACACTGGGAACGACCTGGCTATTTGGTGGAGCTGGGTTGGTCCTGGTTCGGTTGTTGTGTGATCCGTTGTTCAAACGGCGGCCCTTGATTGAGCCCAACTTGGCAGCCCAGGGGTTGGTGTTTTTGGCCGTTTCGGCTTTTGCCTTCCTGATGGCCAAGGTGGTGGTCGAGCCCCCCTCTTCAGCCGCTCAGACGGCTGTCACGCAGGGTGAAAAAATGCTTCGGCGGCAGGATTTGCCTCAAACTGCCGGTGGTGCGACGTCGACGGCGGCGGGGGCTGCGGCCACGGCAGTGGTCGAGGTGGTGGCTCCCCCAAGGGGGGCCTGGAAGGATCGTTCCAGGATACGAGAGTTGGCCGCCAGGATCATCCCGATGATCGCTCACCTGGCGGTTGTCGTTGGTTTGTACCTGGTGGGGCGAATGCATTTCGGTGACCGACGCCAGGGCGTGGCTATGGCGACCTTGTATCTGCTGGTTCCGTGTACGTCGTATGCGGTGGGGGAGGTGGAGCACGTTTTGCCAGCGGCCTTCTGCATCTGGGCGTTTGTCTGCGTGCGACGTCCCCTGGTGGCTGGATCTTTGATGGGGGCTGCTTGTGGTTCACTGGTGCTCTTGCCGGTGTTTTTGGCTCTTTTGCCACTATGGTTTGTGTTCTACGAACGAAAACGGGGCATGCTGTTTGTCCTGGCACTGGTTGTTGTGGGTGGCGCGTTGCAGGTTGGTGTGCTGGCTTTGACTTCTCCGGACGTTCCGGAGTTTTCTGGCCGGTTGCAGCGTGCAGTGCAGACGGTAGTCAATGAGTTTGCGGGTGAGACAATTGCCGAAGGAAATGACAGCAACGGTGGAGTCTGGAACGAGACAAACCTGGCATATCGTATTCCCGTGATCGTTGTGTTCGTCGTGTTGTTAGGGGGCTTGACCATCTGGCCTCGCCGGAAGACTCTCGAGCATCTGATCTCGCATACGGCGGCCCTGGTTGTTGCCACACAGTTCTGGTATTCCCATCAGGGCGGTGTGTATGTGCTGTGGTACCTGCCACTTCTGTTGCTGGTTGTGTTCCGCCCGAGGCTGGCCTCGGTTGCGGTCCGGGGATCCGGGGATCCGGGAGCGGGCTGGTATGAGCCCATTGGATCGCACGTGCCGGTTGGTACCGGCCTGGGGCGTGGGGCAACGCGGTTGCGGAACTGATCCCGCACGGGTCGACACGTGCGAGCCGGCCGTTAGGATGAGGCGGTCGCGGTAAAAAAGAAGGGGAGGCGGGGTGACGGTGTGGGTGTGTGGCGCGGGGTTGAGCACCGAGCCTCGTTTGCAGGATGCCGTGTCGGAGTGCGTCGGGTTGGTCGAAATCGAGTTGGCCGGTGCATCGGCATCGGTGGTCTTTGCGTTCGCCAGTGGTGACCACCGTGAGTCGTTGGCGGAATTGCCGGATGCGTTTTCCGGGTTGGTCGGCGATGGGGTCTTGTTGGGTTGCAGTGGTGAAATGATCGCCGGGGGAGGGCGAGAGATTGAATCGGGGCCAGCTCTGAGTGTTCTTGCCGCAGTGATGCCCGATTCACGAGTGGAGCCGTTCCGGGTGACCTTCGAACCAACCGCGGACGGACTGCTGACGAGTGGGTGTCCGGAAGATCTGGTCGAACCCGACGACGTGGACTCGGTGTTTCTGCTGGCAGATCCATTTTCCTCGAGTCCCCAGGCTGTTTTCGATCGGATTTCTGACCAGCAAGCCGCAACCGCCGGTCGCAACATCCCCGTCCTGGGGGGCATGGCCAGTGGCGGACGTCGGCCCGGAGACAATCACCTGTTCCTGGGCCAGGAGGCCTACCGTGATGGTGCGGTGGGCGTCGTGGTGAGGGGGCCAGGGAGAGTCCGTTCGGTTGTGTCACAGGGATGTCGGCCCATAGGGCCGCCGTTTGTGGTGACCGCTGCAGAGGCCAATGTGGTGCAGTCGCTGGGCGGACGGGTGGCCATGGACGTGCTCCAGGAGATGATCGAGTCGCTCAATGACTCGGACCGCCAGTTGATTGGACAGGGGCTGCACCTCGGTTTGGCAATGAACGAGTATCGCGACACATTCGATCGAGGTGACTTTCTGGTTTCCAACGTGATTGGCGTTGATCGTGAGAAGGGAGCCGTGGTCATTGGCCACCACGTGAGGATCGGCCAGACCGTGCGGTTTCACGTGCGTGATGCGGTGACGGCCAGTGAGGACCTGGTGGAATTGCTGGCTTCACACCGGGAGGCGGCCGACGCACCACGTGGGACCTTGTTGTTCAGTTGTAATGGTCGAGGCACCCGGCTGTTTGGTGCCCCCAATCACGATGCGTCGACAATTCACCGTGAGTTCGGCGACATTCCTCTGGCCGGTTTCTTTGCCCAGGGAGAAATCGGTCCGGTTGGAGGGCAGAATTTCGTGCACGGGTTTACCGCCAGCGTGGCCTGCCTGGGGTGAGAATGTGCTCGGTCTGAACACGCTTCCGTTTCAAAGGGGTCTGGCCTAGGCTGATACAATGCGCATTGTTGAATTGGAATTGACCGCGTTGACCGGCGCCACGGTCGACGGTGGCTGGCCACAGGACCTGGAGGCCGAGGAGAACCTGCACACGCTGGTGCGGCTGAAATCCGAAGATGGCCTCGTCGGTATGGGCAGTTGTTTCACATCGGGGAAGTTGGTCGAGGGGGCCGTCGAATTGTTGTGGCCCCTGTTGAAAGGGGAATCGGCCGTTGAGCCCGAGAGAGTCAGCGATACGTTGAGAGAATCGACTTTCTGGCAAGGGCGAGGAGGCTCTGTCGAACACGCCATTAGTGGGATCGATATTGCTCTTTGGGATCTCATGGGCCAGGCCTGCGGCCAACCTGTTTCCCGGCTGTTGGGGGGTGTTTATCGTGACCGGATCAGGCCGTATGGATCGATGTTGTTCGATGAGCCCGAGCCGTTGCGAGAAGCACTCGAGGCGACAGTGGCCCGTGGTTTTCGAGCGATCAAGTTGGGCTGGCGTCCGTTTGGACGGCGGGATCACCGGACCGACGAATTGCTGGTTCGCACGGCGCGTGAAACGGTTGGGGAAGATGTTTCGTTAATGGTTGATGCAGGGGGCAGTGAGCAATTCTGGCCTCATGGCGTGAACTGGGCGAAACGGACCGCGCGGATGCTTGCTGAATACGGGGTTGAGTGGTTTGAAGAACCGTTGCCCCCCGACGACATCGACGGGTATGCGGAATTGACCAGGAGTTCTCCGCTGCCGATTGCGGGGGGAGAGGTCCTGACGCGTCGCCAGGCGTTCTTGCCATGGATCAGTCGCCGCGCCGTGGACATTATCCAGCCGGATACGACCAAGAACGGTGGCTTGACTGAATCGCGACGGATTGCTGGCTGGGCCTATGACCACAACGTGCAGATGGTCTCCCATGGTTGGAACACCGCCGTGGGATTGGCCGCCGATCTCCAGTTGGCTGCAGCAATCCCCGTGGCTTTGTTTGTGGAATACCTGACCCCCTGCGCGTACATCGAGGATCTCCTGGATCGTCCCTTCGAACTGGACGAGGAGGGGTGCTTGGAAATTCCGTCCGAACCCGGCCTGGGACGTTGTCTCGATCCCGAACGGGTGGCGCGTTACACCGCCTCGGAGCGGGTGTTTCGTTAAGTTGCTCGGCGTGACAAAAGGCGGCGGTGACAGGATGAGCTTCTAGATTGGGACCAGGCGATGCAATTGGTTCGAGGCAATGATGCCGGCGCCGTGGGCCGTGGTGGCTTCGTTTCGATTGGGAATTTCGACGGGGTTCACAACGGACACAAGCTGCTCGCGCAGAAGTTGGTCGATGCGGCGGTCGCCGCCAGGGTGCCATCGGTGGTGATGACATTCGACCCGCATCCGATTCAGTTGTTGCGTCCGGATTCCGCTCCGCCATTGCTGAGTTCAATTGAGGATCGGGCGAACTGGCTGGGAGAGTTGGGCGTTGACGTGCTGATGGCATTTTCGACCACAATTGAGATGTTGGCTCTGGAGGCGGCCGAGTTTTTTGATCAGGTCGTTGTGGGTGAACTGGCCGCAAAGGGAATGGTTGAGGGACCGGGCTTCTTTTTCGGGAAAGATCGAAAAGGAAATGTCGATGTGCTGGCTTCGCTGTGCCAGGACGCGGGGATTGAATTGGACGTTGTGGAGCCAGCCAGGTGGGACGGAGACCTGGTGTCGTCGAGTCGGATCCGTTCCAGCTTGAGTGATGGAGGAGATGTCGCGTCGGCGGCAAGCTTGCTGGGCCGACCCTATTCGGTGCGGGGGCTCGTGGTGGCCGGTGAAGGGCGGGGGCGTGAACTGGGAGTGCCAACGGCCAACCTGGCGTCGATTTCCACACTGATTCCCGCAGACGGAGTCTACGTGGGGAGTGTCGTGGTAGATGGCCGGCCTCAGCCAGCGGCAATACACGTGGGGTCCAATCCGACATTTGGCGAGACTGAACGAAAAGTGGAAGTGCATCTGCTCGCTTTTGACGGGGACCTGTACGGTCGGGAGTTGGTTGTTGAGTTTCTGGACCGGGTTCGCGGCACGCGGACATTTGAGTCCGTTGAACAGTTGCAAGAGCAGTTGTCTTCAGACATCGAAGCGGTGTGGCGTTATCTTGAGACACACCCCGCGGCCACCTCCGGAACTGGCGGGGGGGCGCGCGAGGAGGTATCCTGACGGACTGTTGTTGGCGGCGGCGAGAGGGATCGATGGCGATCGACTGGCGGGCGTTTTGTGACATTGTTGATCAGCACGAGCGATTTGTGCTGACGAGCCACGTGAGGCCCGATGCGGATGCAATCGGGTCGGAAGTCGGGCTGGCTGAATTGCTCGAATCCCAGGGGAAGACGGTTCGCATCGTCAACCCGTCTCCTATTACCGATGCGTTGTTGTTCCTTGATCCGGATGGCCGGGTCGAGGCGATCGGCGAGGATGTCGAGGTGGCATCGGCCTGTGATACCGACGTGCATGTCGTCTTGGATACCAGTGCCTGGGTTCAGGTTCAGGGCGTGGGCGAAGTTCTCCGAACGACCAAAGCCTTGAAAGTGGTGATTGACCACCACCAGAGCAGCGATGATCTTGGTGCGGTGGAATTCAAGGACACCTCGGCCGAGGCGACCGGGCGATTGATCGTGGATCTTGCCGAGTCGGCCGGTTGGAAGATCTCGCCCGTGGCGGCCAACGCGTTGTTTTGTGCCATCGCCACCGACACCGGCTGGTTTCGCTTCTCTTCAACCAACGGAGGGACACTGAAGGCCGTCGGGCGATTGATTGACCTCGGTGCCCAGCCCCACCTATTATACCCGCAACTTTATGAGCGTTGCTCACAGGCTCGAGTTCGACTGAACGGTCGGTTGCTTGAGCGGATGGAGTTGGCTTGCGACGGTCGGTTGGCGTGGCTGACAGCCCGAAGCGAGGATTTTGCGTGTACTGGTGCCGTTCCGGCTGACACCGAAGATGTGGTCAACGGGTGTTTTCGGATTGTCGGCGTCGAGTGTGCCTTCATCGCTCACGAACAACGAGACGGGCGAGTAAAAGTGAGTTTTCGCAGTCGTGGTGATGTTGATGTCGCCGCGGTCGCCGAACAATTTGACGGAGGAGGTCATCGTCAGGCATCGGGTGCCGTCCTTGATGGCCCATTTGAACAAGGCCTGTCCCAGTTGATCGATGCCCTGACTGACGCACTGCAGTCGCCCACCCGGAACTGACTGACCCCACCCGTGATTGGAGGTCTCGACACCTCAAGAGTTTTCCTTCCTTCCTTCCTTCCTTCCTTCCGCTGGCGGCGACCGACTGCTTGCTGCCTCTGCGGATCAAACCACTCAACCGTAACTACTTTGTCCAGCGAGAACTCGTGACGAGTTGTCGTCTGGCCGGCACAGCAGATTCCAATCAACGACCCCACTTGCAGGACGCGTAGTGGTGCATCCGACAGGAGATGATCGATGATCGACCAGGTTCCAGACGCCGACAAGCCTCCGGAAAACGACGCATCTGATTCACCGTCCGAGACTTCGTCCACCGGTGAACCGGATGGTGATGCGAATGAGGTGGTTTCGGAGTCGGACGCGTCTGAAAACGGTGGGCAGGAAGAAACTTCGGACGAGAATCCGGAAGAGTTGGGTTCGCAGGAGCCCGAGTCGGCTGATGAGTCGGCACGGCGATCATTCCTGACACAGGTCCTGGCTGGCACGATTGGAGCTGTGGTTGGCCTGGTTCCCGTTCTGTCCGGGCTGGTGTTTTTCCTGGACCCATTGATTCGGGGCAGTGAGGGGGCCGGTGCGTCCGGCGAAGGTGGTGGGTCCACGAAGGATGCCGAGGGTTTCATCAAGTTGCCGGTGACCCGGTCATTGTTGCCGGCCGACGGAACGCCTCAGCAGGTGACCATCGAGGACGACCTGGTGGATGCCTGGAACAAGTTCCCGAAAGTGCCCATCGGCAGCGTGTGGTTGCGACGGTCCGAATCGGGGGAAGTGATTGCTTTCAATACAGTCTGTCCGCACCTTGGTTGTGCGGTTGAATTCCGTGGTGCCAAAAACGATTTCTACTGCCCCTGTCATTTGAGCGCCTTCAATCTTGATGGCACCAAGGACAACCCCATTCCCCCCCGTGACATGGATTCCCTGGCGGTCAAGCCGGACACGGGTGAGGAGATCTGGGTGCAGTACAAGAACTTCCGTGGAGGCATCTCCGAAAAGGTGGAAACATGATCCGCAGCCTTCTGGCCTGGCTTGACGACCGAACCGGATATGCCGGTTTTATTCACGAAGCGCTCTACGAGAGGGTGCCGGGGGGCGCGCGCTGGCGTTACGTATGGGGGAGTACCCTGGTTTTCACCTTCAGCGTTCAGCTGATCACCGGCTTTTTCCTTTGGACTGCATACAGTCCGAGTGCGAACACTGCCTGGGAAAGCGTTTACTACATCCAGAACGAGATGACATTTGGGTCAGTGGTTCGCGGTCTGCACCACTTCACGGCTCAGTTGATGATTGTACTCATGGCCGTGCACCTGGTTCAGGTGATCATCGATGGGGCCTACAAGGCACCCCGCGAGGTGAATTTCTGGCTGGGTTTGGTGTTGATGCAGATCGTGCTGGGCTTGTCGTTGACCGGCTACCTGCTTCCCTGGGACCAGAAAGGGTACTACGCAACCCAGGTGTCGACGAAAATCATGGGCAATGCTCCGCTGGTCGGACAACAGGCCCAGGAGTTGATTCAGGGGGGCCCCAAGTACGGCCACCATACGCTGACACGATTTTTTGCCCTCCATGCGGGGCTGCTGCCGGCGTCCCTGATCGCATTTCTTGGGTTGCACCTTTATGTCTTCCGTCGTCATGGATTGACGGTGAAGGATCCGAAACACGCTCCGGAGACCACGTTTTGGCCCGACCAGGTGCTCAAGGATGGGGTGGCGTGCCTGGCGGTTTTGCTTCTGGTCCTGGGCCTCTCGATCTGGAAGGGAGCCGAGTTGGCGGCTCCGGCCAATCCGTCGGAGAATTATGCAGCGGCGCGTCCGGAGTGGTACTTCCTGTTCCTGTTTCGTTTTCTGAAGTTTGAGTTCATTGAGCATTTCGGATTGGCATTCGGATCCATCTACGTGCCCGGCGCCTTGATGGGCGTGGTTGCGGCGATGCCGTTGCTTGGCCGTTGGGCAATTGGTCACAAGTTCAACGTGGCATTCACCTGGACGTTGACTCTTGCCATTGGCGTGCTGACGATGATGGCGTTTTACGAGGATGGTCGGGACGTGGACCACCAGGCGGCAATTCGTGAAGCACATCGCGATGCCGAGCGAATCAAAGAACTGGCCAGCGGTCCCAATAAGATTCCCGTGTCCGGTGCGGTGACGTTGCTGCGAGAAGATCCCTTCACCCAGGGGCCGAGGCTGTTTGCCAAGCACTGCAAGAGTTGCCACCGATTCAACGGGCATGATGGGCGTGGGAGGCTGGTGTATGCCAGTGGGGCCGACGGTGGTGAACAGGTTCGTGCGGCAGCCACGGCCGTCGATCTGGGCGGATTTGGGTCGGCCGCGTGGATGAGAGCGGTTGTCGTGGATTATCCCAATCACTTTTCCGCACTCAAGAATGCCGAATGGTTCAAGAGTGCCAATGGCGAGGAGGTTTTGAACCCGGATGAGTCAGAAATGGCTGATTGGTCGGGCGATGCCGAGGCGTTGGCGAGCAAAGAGAACAAGGCAAACGTTGACGCCCTTGTGGCGTTTTTGGTGGCACAGGCCGGTCACAACACGAGATCCGGCGTCCGTGTCGAGCAGGACAAGGCAAAACTCGAGCGAGGTCGCGCGCTGGCCGTTGAGGGGGACTGGGCCGGGGCGATCAATGGCACATCGTGCGCCGATTGCCATTCCACGATCGGAGAATCGTTCACAGAAATTGGTGACGATGATGCCGAGGGGTACCCGAATTTGTCGGGTTATGGTTCTTCGGCCTGGTTGAAGAGTTTCCTGTCAGATCCAGGTGCCGCACAGCATTACGGTGAAAAGAACCAGATGCCAGCCTATGCAGAACGGATGACACCGGCCGAACTGGACCTGCTGATTCGGTGGTTGACCGGGGATTATGCGGAAACCGAATTGCAACCGTATGAGGATCAGCGAGAGAAACCCAAGGCCGCGGCGTCCGAGGAATGACCTGGGCTAGGACGCGTGCTGGTGTCCGACGTTGGCTCCCAGCGGGGCTGAGATCTGGCCGGTTTCTTTCAAGTGGCTCGCAACTCGCTGGAGTCCCTCCTCGACTGTGACGATCCGTCTGTAGCCAAAATCACGGACGGCCGCAGCAGTGGAAAAGCTGTGAGAACGAGACATTTGTTCAGCGAGAAAACGGGTCAATGGGGGTTCGCCTTTCAGCCGAAAAGTTCGCCACAGGACTTCCAGGGCCGCACCGAGAATACGAGCCTTTCTGGCCGATAGAGACTTTGTCACGACAGGACACTCGGCCAATTCCAGGAGCGAGTTGACCCAGTCCCACATCTTCACGGTTTCGGGCTCATTGATGAAATAGGCCTTTCCCGCGTGAGGAGCATCGAGATCAAGGAGGTCGGCGGCTTGGATGTGTGCGGCGGCCGCATTTTCGACGTAGACGGTCGAGATCACGTTTGAACCGTCGCCCACCTGACGCAGTCGTCCGCTCCGCGCTCGCTTGATCATCCGGGGGAGCAGGTGATTGTCTCCTGGACCCCAAATCAGATGGGGGCGCAGGGCGACGGTGGCCAGGCCGCGGGACCCGTTTGCCGCCAGAACGTCGGTTTCTGCTTTTGCCTTGGAGTAGGGGTAACCGCAAAGGAACACCTCGGCCAACGGAGTGGTTTCATCGGCATCAATCATGTCCGTGCCATCAAATACCACGCTGGGACTGCTGGTGAAGACAAATCGGCTGGCACCTGCATCCATGGCTGACTTGAGCAGGTTCCGGGTTCCCTGGACGTTAATGCTTTCGTAGAGCGACCACGGTCCCCAGATTCCCGCGAGTCCGGCACAGTGGTAGACCGTCTGGATGCCCTGACAGGCATCAGAGACGGCTTTGGCGTCTTGCATGTCTCCTGGGAACCAAGTGACACCATCGAGTGCCTGGCAATCGGGTTCGCTACGGCAGAATACGCGAACCGGTTCTCCACGGGCGACGAGTTGTTCTACGACGACATGGCCCAAAAAGCCACTGCCCCCGGTTACCAAGTTGCTCACGTCAATGTGCTCGTGTCAGACAACTATTCAGTGGAGAGAGACGCGCCCGGGACCGACGTCGGGACGCCCAACTTCCGGGCAGCCCAGAGCGCCAATTCTTCGCGGTTGATCTTCACATTATGACGAATATCAACAGGAAAGGCGGAATGAAAGAGTACCGAGCCAATTGAATTGGTCTTTGGGGAACTTCTGGCGAGTTGGTTGAGCTCGTCTCGAAGTTCATCGGAGGGTGAAGTGTGAGGCTCGCACTCGATAACAATTGCGGGTTGTTGACGGGGTCGTTTGCCCAGGCCAACCAGCGCGCTGCGAAAAACAGCCGGGTGTTGATTGAAAATGGCCTCGCAGGGCACGCTGAAAAGTGTTCCATTCCCGGTTTCAACTCGATGGGCCTTGCGTCCGCAGAACCAAAGTCGATTCATGTCGTCGATGTAACCGACGTCTCCCATGCGGTGCCAGATCGAGTCGTGATCATCCACCTTGGCCAGGGTGGTGGCGCGATCGTGACGGAAATATTTCTTGGTGACCGAGGGCCCGCGAACAATGATCTCACCGATCTCTCCGTTGGGCAGGAGCGTGAGGTCTTCAAATCGGGCAATTGGTCGGTCGTCGATCTCGGCGATGCGGACATCAACATCTGGGAACAGGGAACCGACACAGGTGCCGGCACCTTCAGCGGACTGACTGGCGGTTTCACCCAAAATTTCGGTACCACTGATCACGGCCACCGGAAGGGCTTCGGTGGCCCCGTATGGAGTGTGGATGTCGGCCCGTGGTGCGGTCAGCGCCTGACGAATCGAATTGACCACTGGTGGTGGAACCGGGGCGCCGGCGGAAAGAACCCGGGTGAGACTGGGGAGAGTGATCCCGTGTTCTTCGCAATGGTGGCCAACTCGTTTCCAGAGTGCCGGTGAACCAAACGCCTGGGTGACGCCTTGCTGCTGGATCGGCGCGACGATGCGACTCGGGTCAACGGTGGCCGGGCGAGTGGGGTCAATGTCGGGGAAGACGGTTGTGACTCCCATCGCCACATTGAACAGCGCGAAAAGTGGAAAACCCGGCAGGTCGCGTTCTCCTGGTGCGATGTCGAACTGACCCTGCAACAAGTCAGCCTGGGCACAAAACATTCCGTGCTCGTACTCGACCCCCTTGGCCGGACCCGTACTGCCGCTGGTGAAGATGATGGCCGCGGGGTCGGTGGAGGAAATGTCCGGCGGATTGAAGTCTTGCGGGGCGGGTGTTTCCAGTTGCGAATAACTGGCGATCGCAGGAGCCCAGCCACCCACACGGACGTTCAGTCTGGCACTGGGAAACCGTTTCCTGTACAGCAGGCGAGCCCACTGTACGGGAGGGATCGCGACAAATCCGTGCGGATCTGTCTGTTCAAGACAGGTGATGACGCGACGGAGGCCCATGCCCGGGTCAATCAGGACGACAATCGCCCCGGCACGGAACAGCGCGAAGGTCAGTGCCAGAAATTCCACCCCCGGGCGGACCATCAACACGATGCGTTGGCCTGGTTCGAGGCCGATCCGGATCAATCCGGCCGCCAGACTGTCCACGAGCCGGTCGAGTTCCTCGAAGGACCGCGTGTCGGTCTGTCTGCCTTCTCGGTCACAGACGATCAGGGCAGGCTGGTTGGGAGTCCCGACTGCCCAGGTGCTCAAGCGTGAGGCGACATTTCCGTCGGGTGAAGGCGGGGCGGAACTCATGAGCGATCAAGTGGTCAGCGGCGCTGGGTGTCAGGCGGAACGGACCAGCAGTTCGCCTTTGCCCAGTTCCAGGAAGTCTCCGTTGTAGCGATGGTATTCCGCTTCCAGCGAACCACCGGGCGCTTGCCAGCCACAATCGGCCAGGTGCTTGAGGTAGAGGCGAAGAAAGGTCGGACGGCACAGGCCCGCGCTGCGGAAAGTCGGGAGTATCTCCACCGAGGTGCCCGGGTTCAGAAAGGCGATGGTTCCGCGTTTCATGCCGGCACCGTGCCGGATGCCGGCTTCGCCTCCGACGACAATCGTGCCGGCGATCAGGTTCACCCCCGAGAGGTCTCCGATTCGTCCTGCGACAGCGATCAGTCCGCGTCGCATCAGTTGGCCGATTTCATTGCCAACGTTTCCGTCGACAAGAATTTCACCGCCGGTCATTCCACGATGGCCTCCGCGGTAGACGGCGCCGAGTTGGTGGCCAGCGTTGCCGCGAATGTGAATACGCCCGCCTCGCATCTCGGCTCCAACCCAGTCAGTCGCATTTCCACTCACAAACACCTCGCCCCCGCTCATTTCGGCGCCCAGGTGCATTCCGGCGTTCCCCTCGACACGGATGATTCCGCTATTGAGTTTCGCGGCAATTCTCTTGACGCCGCGGCAGTCTCCTTCCCAGACCAGTGTGTTGTCATCGCTGGCGGAACCTTTTGCATCGAAAAAGGAACCCAGGGGCTCACGGACGTTTCCGTGGAGCACTTGCGTGGCCAGAACCTCTGACGTCGATTGCTCTCGTGCGTTCTCGAGCCGCACGGCGTCGACCTCGATGGGAACCGAGGACTGAGTCTTGAGTGTCAGTGTGAGCGGCATGGGGCGGTCGGGTTGGTCGCGTGGCGGTTGAGCGCGATGGTGAGGCAGACCTAGAATGCGTCGAGCCGTCGGAGATGACGACGAGGATCCGTTTTAGCCGGGTCCGGGAATCTGATCAACCAAGGCCGGTGTGACGGCCGTGTACGAGAGGGCAAATGGAAATGCAGGGGCTGGCAGGACGGGTGGCGTTGGTGACCGGGGCGGGACGTGGCATTGGTCGGGCGATATGCCTGGGCTACGGGGCCGCCGGTGCAAAGGTGGCCGTTTCGGCGCGGTCAACAGACGAACTGGCGTCTGTCGTCCAGGACATACGAGCGGCCGGTGGTACTGCCGAGGCGTTCCCGGCGGACCTGTCGGATCCGGCTGCACCGGCATCATTGCTGGAATCGGTCGCCGCAACGCTGGGAACTGTCGAGGTGCTCGTGAACAACGCCGGAGTGGGGAGTAGTTCGGACCCGAAACCGCTTGTGGAATTTGACGATGAATTCTGGAAACTGACGCTGGAAGTCAACCTGAATGCCCCCTATCGGCTGACGAAACTCGCTTTGCCGCCAATGATCGCGGCAGGATGGGGCCGAGTGATCACCGTGGCATCCATCAACAGTCGGATGGGCAGCCTCCATGGAGCCGCCTATGCCGCCAGCAAGCACGGGGTGTTGGGGCTTATGAGAACCGCGGCCATGGAAACGGCAACCCTGGGAGTGACAGTCAACTGCATCTGTCCCGGGCCAGTTCGAACCCTGATGAACGACAAGCGTATCGAATATGACGCCGATCGCTTGGGGCGTGCGTTGGAAGAGCACGAGTCGGGGTTGACGCCAATTGGCGGACGCTTGGAACCGGATGATATAGCGCCGATGGCCGTTTACCTGGCGAGCGATGCGGGACGCATGATTACTGGCCAAGCCTACAACATCTGCGGTGGAATCAGCATGGCCTAGACGAGCAGGTCTCGTTATTCGAGGTTCTCTTTGGAGAACTGGGCCATTTTCTTTCCGAGAAATCTGAGGATCCCAGTTCCCAAGGTGATCTGACCCAAAACGCGGGCTTTGTCGCGACGCAGTTGAAAGGCAATCGTATCCTGCCCCTTTCTGAAGGCCGTGAGGGCCAGTTTCCGATCGGCGGCTCCCCCCTTGGTTCCCATCCGCTTGTCGTAAGCCGTCAGCCATGGACCAGCGGTTACCGACAGGTCGACAAAGACCGGGTTGGCGGCACCCGGTTTCGCCCGTGCTGTTATGGCCTGGTTGAGGGCTTTCAGAGCACCGGGGCCGGCTGCACACCATGCGGCGTCGGGGCTTGTCCCGATTAGGATTGTCTTGTTGGGGCCAAAAATTTTCGCAAAGTCGTCGTGGAAACTGGCGGGTAACGTGAGTTCATGGATAGCAACACCGCCTGCCTTCGACACATCGACTTTGACGTCGGTCGCGAGGGTGGAATTGGGGATGGTGGTGAGGGCGGAACGCAATCGATCTCCCTGAATGGTACGTATGGCTGCGACCATCACGTTGTTTCCGTCTGCAGTCGGACTGACCTCGACAAAGGCGTCCAGGATTCCCTTCTGGAGGCTGGATTGGACCGTGGCGACAATGGTGTCCAAGACCTTGATGCTGGCGGCTTTTTGGTCGTCCGTTGTTGAAGCGGTCCGGTTGATGTCTCCCTGAATCGCATTGCGTGTTGCCGTCAGCACAGCCTGAAGGCTGGTTTTCCGGAACTCATCGAGCGGGTGATGGATTCGAAACGAGAGAATCGAATTTTCCGGGCTGGGGACGGATGCAAAATGACTCGGAGTCTTGGAGAGACTGCCAATCGATTTGTCGAGTGACGTTCCCTCGATCGCCGAGAGGTCGAGGTCGAGAACGGCCTGACGTGTTTTGGGGTCAATTCGAAATCCCAATGCCAACGATTCGGATTCAACGACAAACCGTTCGGCTTCGCCCAGTTCGTAGGCCCGAAGTTCCTTGCGAAGCGCCAACTCGGATGGAGTTTCGTCCTTTCGAGTTTTGATGGCGGATTGAAGGTTGTTGCGGATGCTTACAAATGCTTTTCGGCGTGCGTCCTGGCCTTCGGGCTTGTTTTTGATCAAGCCACCCACGGAGTGCCTGCGTGGGGCGAGGGCGGCCGCTCGCGCGACAGGATCGATTACGACGTTGAGCGCGGCGCGGGATTCGCTGATGGATGCGTACCCCTTGCGGTGCCGCATGTAACCGAGGGTGTCCTTGTTTTCGCTGAGGCGGTACAGGCCGGTGCCGATCTTTCGCGAGGTGATTTCGAACCCACCCAGGTTTTCGTCGATAAATTCTTTCAGGTTCGACACGGGGAGGGCAAAGCGGTACTCCTCTTCCTCTCCCCCCAGAAGGACTTCAAACCCGATTGGTTTTTTTGTGTCTATTCCGAAAAGGAAGGTCTCGATGATCCCGGAGATGTTGTCCCACTGCTTTTTCTCTGTGGTGGTTGTCAAGTCGGAGAGCAACTTGAGGTCTTCGAGAAGACGGTCGGCGCTGTGCAATACAGCTGAGACTTTGGGGGCATGGTCTTGAGCCTGGGCCCAACGGGGAGAGGTGAGGGCCAGCAGGAAAACCAGCGTGGTGAGAATCTGGGGGGGACGTGGCACGTCGCGCTCCTTTGACGGTGAGCGGTTGTTGCGGCGGGACTTCGTGGGGGCGTTCAGGAAGGGGGGGGCCCCGGTATGAACGGCCCCGGAGTGGATGCTGATTCTAAGCCGGTATGGCTTTCGTGCAACCTCGATGTGCCCCATCAGGATCGTCACGGTGAAACACCAAGACCTCAAGCGACTTCGGTCGTTTTGTCACGGGGACTTGTGCCAGTGTCCGGAGCGCGACCCTAACGGTGCAACGTGCACGGGCCGCCCAGGCAGGCCATGGTTCCCAGACTGCCTAAGTTTCCGGTGTGCTGATGGGATTTGAAGCCGCAAGTCCGGAGAGGATCCCGGAAATCAGGGCCACGCGAATCGTGGGCACCCGATCAGCGTGGGTTGCAAAACGCCAGGCGGTGGCATGCTGTCCTTTGAGAGCCAATTGGGCTGCGACCAGTCGACAAGCACTTTCACGCCAGATAGCAAACCGGGAATCGCGAATCATGCTGATGAGTTCCAGGGCCCGGGCGGGTGTTTTGGAGGCCGCAGCCCGGGCGGTAAGTTCGTAGAGAATTCGACGACGGTCGTGTCTCGCCTGTTGCGATCTTCTCGTGTTTGCATCGGAGGTGATGGCTTGGAGAACGGTGTTTAGTTTTCCGGCGTCCATCGCCGCGAGTGTGGTCAACCTCAATGTTTCGGTGGCGTCAACGGGCAGTCCTGACGGAAGGACACTGTTCATTGCCTTCGTGGCGGGCGTATTGTCTTTGGCTTGAAAAGCCAGATAGAGGTGTGACGGGAGAGTGGATTTCGTAAAGGGGTCGCGAATCAAAGTGTCCGTTGTCAGCCCGTGTTTCTGGATGTCGTTCCAGGATTCTTGTTCGAGGCCGTGTGAAATGGCCCAACGGTGCAGTTGGTTCAAACAGTTGGCTCGTTGGTTTGCCAATTCGAGCCAATTTCGACACTTCTTGGTGTATTGCTGAGCGGCTTGTCTCGCTTCGTCGTCTCCGGTGAGGTCCAGCACGTTCATCATTTGTCGCGCGATGCCAGAAGTTCCCTGTGACTT
>PBOU01000073.1 GCA_002724415.1 Planctomycetaceae bacterium | reverse complement strand
TTGGCGTGGCCGGCCGTTTTTCCTGAATGCGTCACCGTTCCGTTTCCGCCGGTATGGCGAGCGGGGACTGCATGTCAGTGAACTGTTTCCTCACCTCGCGCGTCGAATCGATGACCTGGCTGTTGTTCGTTCGATGGTCAACGACCACATCAGCCACGGACAGGCGACACTGGCCATGCACTGCGGGTTGACCACGGTGCCGATGCCGAGCATCGGTTCCTGGATCAGTTACGGCCTGGGAACCCGNGAACCCAACCTGCCACCGTTTGTCGTGCTGGCCTCGGCTCTGCCCTACATGGGCAACCAGGTGTGGGATGCCAGTTTTCTTCCGGCTCATCACACCGGTACACGGCTGGTTCCGGGAAAAGATCCGGTGCCTCATCTGAAAAGCCCACTGCCGTCGGTGTCNCTGGGGCAACTCGAACAGTTGATGTTGCGGACGATCAATCAGCGACATGCCGAGGACCGTCAGCGGGATCCGCGGCTGCAGGCCCGAATGTCATCATTCCGGACTGCTGCGGGGATGATGAAACTCGCCCCGCAGGTGCTGGATGTCAGCGGTGAAACACGGTCGACNTTGGAGCAGTACGGTGTTGCCGCCGGTGACCNACAATCGATGGCCTGGCAGATGCTGGCGGCTCGTCGACTGGTGGAGCGGGGTGTCCGTGTGGTGGAGGTGGTTCACACCGGCTCGGGAGCCAACTGGGACTCGCACGGCGACATGCAGCAGCACCGCGNCCGTGCCGGGGAGTTGGACCGGCCGNTGGCAGCCCTGATCGCNGACCTGAAGCAGCGTGGCATGCTGGACCAGACNCTGGTGGCAATCTGTACCGAGTTCGGACGATCACCCGCCGGAACGGAAAACGAAAAGGGCCGCAACCACCACAATTCGGCCTTCACCTGTTTGCTGGCCGGTGGGGGTGTGCAGGCGGGGACCGTGNATGGACAAAGTGACCAGTACGGCAACCTGGTCGCCAGCGATGAAGTCCACGTGCATGACCTGCACGCGACGATCCTGCACCTGATGGGTTTGGATCACGAGCGGTTGACCTATCGCTTTGGCGGTCGTGACTTTCGTTTGACCGATGTGCATGGTCGGGTGGTCACCGAGATTATCGCCTAGCGNGTGGTTGGAACCCGGGCCGGCGCGGTGTCGGAGGGTTTGCGTGTGACCGGGGGGACAGATAGTGTGAGGCGGTGTGCCGAGAACTCGACACCTGACGTGTGGCCTGCGGGAGAGATCATGATGAAACGGCTGATCTGCTGGATGGTGGGACTGGTTCTGTTGACAGGCCAGGGACTGGAGGCGGCTTCCCCGCTGAAAATTCGCCTGGATGTCCGGGCAGGAAAACACGATCGGACGCAAACGCCCCTGGTGGCCAGCGTGCCGTTGCCGGCCGCGAAGATTGCNGCTTCGGAAGTCGTACTGACCGATGCAAATGGGAANCGGTTGCCGGCACAGTTGACCGCGTCGAGCCTGTTGAAGAGCAAGAATGCCAGGGCCGAATTGCACTGGGTTCTACCGGCACTCAAAGCGAACACGTCGACACATTTCACAGCAACGATTCAATCTCGAACTGGAAAAAACCAGCCGCCACGAACCGGCTTCTCGTGGAAAAATTCCCCCGGTCGGTACACCGATGTGCTGCACGGCGATCGCCCGATCGTGCGGTACATGTACAAGGCGTATGACAANGACCCGGCCAAACGGGATCTCGACAACAAGCCGTTCCATCACGTGTTCGACCCGGNCGGAACCCGGTTGTTGACCAAGGGGACCGGCGGTCTCTACACCCACCACCAGGGACTGTTCTATGGATTCACTCGCTGCACGTTCCCGGGTGGGAAGTGCAACACGTGGTATTGCCACGAGGGCGAACACGAACTGCACCGGAAGGTGTTGGCCGAGGAGGCTGGACCGGTCGTGGCGCGGCACCGCACGGAGATCGACTGGAATGATCTCGAGGGGAAACCGTTCTGCCGGGAGAATCGCGAGTTGGCGGTGTTCGCCGTCGGTGGCGGGACATTGATCGAATGGAGTTCCCGGTTGTGGAGTGTTCGTGGCACGGTGACGCTCGACGGCGACGCCCAGCACGCCGGGTTCCAGTTCCGGGCTGCCGACGAGGTGGCGCAGCGACAGAAAGAGAAGCTGGTCTACTACCTGCGTCCCGACGGAAAAGGCGAACTCGGAGCNACCCGAAACCCGATCAAGGGCAAGGGGGCTGAGGATCCGGTCAACAAACCGATGGTCAATATGCCCTGGAATGCCATGTCATTCGTGCTGGGACCCCAGAGATACACGGCTGTCTATCTCGACAGTCCGCGGAATCCCAAGCCGAGCTTTGCGTCCGAGCGGGCTTACGGCCGGTTCGGGGGATGGTTTGGCAAGCAGACACTGGTCGAGGGCAAGCGTCCGATCGAATTGATCTACCGGGTGTGGGTGCAGCGTGGCGAAATGGCGGCCGGCAACGTCAATCGGCTCGCAGCCGACTTTGCTTCACCCCCGACAGTGGCCGTCTCGGTTGTGGGCGAGAACGGGAACCGACCGGTTCAGAAGAAGTCGGCGAACAAGAAGAAACGCGCCAGGAAGAACTCCCCATTCCAACAGGTCACTGACGATCCGACGCTGCCCCGTGTCCTGCTGATCGGGGATTCGATTTCCATTGGTTACACATTGCCACTGCGCGCGGCGTTGAAAGGACAGGCCAATGTCCATCGNCCGGCGACCAACTGTGGCCCAACCACGCGAGGCATCCAGGAACTGGACAAGTGGCTGGGANCGGGGGACTGGGACGTGATCCATTTCAACTGGGGACTGCACGACCTGAAGTACCTGGGAGCCGATGGCAAGTCCCTGGCTGATCCGAAGTCCCCGGGCAGTCGCCAACAGGTGCCAATCGAAAAATACGAGAAGAACCTGCGGCAGTTGGTGGCCCGATTGAAGAAAACCGGGGCCACGTTGATCTGGCGAAACACCACTCCGGTCCCNCCGGGGGCCAAGGNCCGGGTCGTGGGCGATTCGGTGAAGTACAACGCGGTGGCGGCCCGGGTGATGAAAGACAACGGGATTTCTACCGACGACATGTACACGTTCGCCAAGGCACGGCTGAAAGAGATTCAACGTCCGGCCAACGTGCATTTTTTTGGCGACGGGTCCAAGGCGCTCGCCGGACACGCGGCGGCGATCATCCGCAAGTCCGTCAATCCTCGAACCGGTCTGCGAACGATGATCCAGGAGTTGACCAGGCTGCTGGAAGAAAAGGAATTCGCCGCGGCTCTCAAGNTGTCTGTTCGGCCAGAAGACCTCAAGCGGATCCTTGAAAAGCAGACGTTCGAGAAATTGGTCGAGGGTTTCNCGATGAAAAAGGCTGGCCAACTGCTGGCCGTGCTCAGGTCGATCAAGGATGCCACGCCCGGGTTGGGCATGGACGGTCGCATCGCGAGTTTTCCGCTGGCAACGTCATCGAGCGGTAAGAAATCGATCGTCTTCGAGAGGATCGGGCGGTTCTGGTACGTTCGCAACTGAATCGTGGACTGATTGTCCCGGGGAACAGACGGTCTGCTCAAGATCACCGGCTCAGTGTTTCCGGGATGGGCACGCCAGGGCTCAACGGCAAAACCAAAATCCCCGTGAATTCGGCAACTGGTTGTCGCTACGGTGTCTTTGCCGGTTCGAGCACATCGATCCGGCGTTCAAAGAGGCTGCGGGATTGTGGCAACCGGCCGAAATGCGGCGAGAGTACGATGCAGTTGCGAGTCGATTTGGCCTCGAAGACCCGTTCATAGCCCGTCACGTATGCGAGTTGTGCCGTGACGAACGCATCGGCGTGTTTCTGCTGGATCGGGATCCGGACGTGTTCGGTGTAACAGCCGACGACATCGTTGACGCTTCCCCGCTGTACCGTCTTCTTTCGGGCCGGACAGAGATCGAACTGGTAGCCGATGTCGCTGCTTTCAATGACCTGGCCGTGAAACACGTTTCCCACGCCCAGGCAGTGGACCGCGACCTGGCAGGTCGAGATGTGGCCGCCGTAGACCTGGTTGGCATTGGCCGACTGCATCTGTTCGGGCTGGTCAAAAGTGAAGTTGAAACCAATGCAGCCGTTCTGGGTGTAGTCGGCAGTTCCGGCCACGTGACAGGCCGTGAAAACGTTGTAGTAGGGAGATTGGGTGTTGCCGGGGCCGTAAAAACCGGACGTGTTGGGTTGCCGAAGGTGGACGGTGATGTGATCGAACCGGCTGTAGCTCATGCCACTGAGATCGACACCGTAGGCCTCCTCGGTCAGCACCAGGATGTTCAGCCGCGAGATGGCCAGTGAGATGGTTTTCGGTTCGCCAGAGACTCGCAGACATCCCGTTCTGGCCGGACCGGAGTAGTGCAGTTCCGATAGCAGGCCGGTGCCGACCAGGTGCACACCCTGTGGGATTTCGAGTGGTCGACTGACGTGAAATGCTCCGGCCGGAATTCTGACTTCACCTCCACGACCGGCCGCGGCCAGGGTGGCCTGGATCGCCTGGGTGGCGTCCTGGGTTGGGCTGGCGCCGAACCAGCGAATGTCCAGCGGTCCCGAGTCCACTCGGCTCCAGCGTCCGTCCTTGTTGTCGTTGTCGGACGCCGCCACGACCATCCCATTGTCGTCGGGATTTCGAGATGAGGAGTTCCAGTAGAACATCCCACCTCCTCCATCGCCGGGGCGGGAGTGTCCCAGGACGAAGGCCGATTGTGCCGAGCCGGGCATCACGTCTCGAAGTTCTGCAAGAGAGGCAACGGTGAACAGGTGATCCATGGTGCGGGGCTCTAAAAGAACAGGGGGTCACGGATGTTGTCTTGAATCGGGACCTACTGTAACCCGTCGAAGTGAAACCGATACCGTGATGCAGACGGCGGACTCGTGCGGACACCATCCGGGGAGTTGGCGAGGAGATTCCTGTCGCGATAGCATGAGTCGGAATAGCGAAACCAATTGGCCTGATTCAGAGACCATTCGAATGCGAATCGTAAACTCCCTGGTGGTTGTGTTGTGGTGCTGGTTCGGTGCGATGCTGGCCGTTGCGGATGAGCCCGAACCTGGGCAGGTCGCGATGCCCGCGCGAGGAATCTGTGCCCATCGTGGCGCCAGTGACACCCATCCGGAGAACACGATCAAAGCGTTCCGCGAGGCGATTCGGCTGGGAGCGCAGATGATCGAGTTTGACGTCGCGCTGTCGCGTGACGGTCAACTGGTGCTGATGCACGACTCGACCGTTGATCGCACGACCAACGGCAAGGGACCGGTCTCGCAACTGACGCTCGCGGAACTCAAGAAACTCGACGCCGGGACCTTCAAGGCCAAGCATTTCGGTGGTGAGCAAGTGCCGACACTCGATGAGGCCCTAGCGATGATGCCCGAGAACATCTGGCTGAATGTTCACTTGAAGGAAGTGCCCGGCCAGGCCGAGAAACTGGCCGAACAGGTGACCGGCCGAATCGTCGCCCACCGGCGGCTGCACCAGGCGTTCCTGGCCTGCGGCGCCCGCGCGGCGGCCGCGGCCCGTCGCGCCGATGCCAGGATCAAGATCTGCAACATGGAACGGCAGGCGAATTCTCGCAAGTACGTCGACGAGACGATTGCCAACAAGAACGCCTTCATCCAGTTGCTGGGAGGTGAGACGGTTGACCCGGCTCACACGCGGTTGTTGAAGCAGCACCGGGTGCGTATCAACTACTGTTGTGCGAACGAGGCTGGAAAGGTGGCCCGGCTGTTTGAAGCCGGTGTCGAGTTTCCCCTGGTCGATCGGGTCCGGGAGATGGTTGCGGTCGCCGAGCAACAGGGCGTGGCCCGGTTGTTGCCGGTGTATCGATCGCGGTTGAAACACAAGGGGCTCAAGACACCCCTGGCCACGTTGCTCGAGCAGAGAGCCCTGGGCAAGGGGGCGGCCAACCAGGGGGTGGCCCTGGGTAAGACGCACAACTTCTCGTCGAATGCCAGGACGATCTGCCGGTTCGACAAGAATTGGAAGTTGATTGAACAGAAGACAATCCGCATCGAGGGGGTCAACCACTTCGGGGCGATCGACTACCACGACGGTTTCCTGTGGGCCGGCCTGTTGCATGGTCCCGAGGGGAACAAGTACGACAAGACGTTGGATCGGGGGAAGGTGGCCAAGATCCGGGCCAGCGACCTGTCGGTGGTCCGCACCTGGGACATTACCAAGGATCTCACCTGGATCGACCCGGTCTGCTTCGACGGCACGCACCTGTGGGTCGGTGATTTGCGGGACCTGGGCATTCACAGGTACCGGTTTGAGGGAGACCGGATCGTGCGGGACGGGACGTTCCGTTATCCCGGTGGGATGCACTTCTCGCAGGGAGTCCGGATCGCCGGTGGCAAGCTGTACTCGATTCACACCTTTGGCAGCATGGATGGCCTGTTCGAGTTCAATTTGCCCGCGACACTCGACAAGACCGTCCAGCAACCGACACGTGTCTGGGAAATTGCCGAGACCCGGATGCACCTGGAGGGCTTCGATTTTGTCCCGGGGCATCCCGACCAGATCTGGCATTCCCAGGGCGGACAGGTCGATCGCTACCGGTTGGACGGGTTCAAAGACCTGGCCGTCACCAGTCCCCAACGATCGCTGTTTCCGGTCGTCTTGCGGCAGGAGCCTGGCACTCGGGTTCGGGTTACCGACCTGGGAGCGGTGGCCGATGGCAAGACAGACTGCCTGGCTGCGATCCACAAGGCGATCGCCAGGGCTGCTGCTGCGGGAGGTGGCACCGTCGTGTTTCCTGCGGCCAAGCAGCCGTACCTGGTCAGCGGCACGATCCGAGTCGAGGCCAGTGGTGTCACGCTCAGCGGTCCGGACGCAACGATCAAGCTGGCAGACGGGGCCGCCAATGGCACGAAGGGCGAGAGGACGACCGCCAGCCAGGTCCACGTGGTGTTGGTGTCAGGCAAGCCGGGGAAACCGGTTGAGGACGTCGAGATCCGTGGATTGACCGTCGATGCCAACATCTACCACCAGAAAGATTATTACAATCCCCGTGCAATCGTGATCGAACACGGGCATCGCGTGAAGGTACGCAATGTCACGATCTTGCGACCGTTCGTCGGATTGGACATCGGAGCCGGTTCGAGTGATTGCGAGGCGCGAGGCTGCGTGATCGAGGACTGGCTCGAGGACGGCTTCGATGCCAGTGGCGATGCCGACAAGGGGTCCGGTGCGATCACGACCAACATCAGGTTCATCGATTGCCATGCCCGCAATGCGCCGAAGTCAACGGGCAACGCGTGGGAGATCGAGGACGGTGTGCGACACATTCGCGTGGTGAATTGTTCGGTCACCAATGTTCCCAGGGGCAACGCGTTTGGACTCAGAAACCACTGGAAGGATGGGCCGGTGGATATCTCTCGCGATATTCAGCTCAGGGGAGTGCGGATCGAGAAAGTCGGCGGCAAGTATGGCATCTACAGCCAC